>NZ_JBHVYI010000039.1:0-61219 GCF_042880975.1 Streptomyces sp. NPDC058289 | reverse complement strand
CCAACCCCCGCCCAACAGCCCCCACCGGGCGGGCCGCCGCCGCCGCCCCCTCCTTCCCGGGGCCCCGTTCGGGCGGAGGGGGCGCGCCCCCACTCGGTGCCGCGCCCCTTCTCCGTCTCTCCGTACGGGCCCGCCTGCGGCCGCTACGACCAGGCGGCAACGAAGTACCCGACCCCGTACGGGGCGTCCTCGTACAGCAGCCGTCCCTCGAGCCCTGCGCCCTCGGCGGCGCCGGCGAGCACCTGCCAGGGGGCCCGTCCGGCCGCTTGGAGTTCGGCGGCGAGTTCCGCGTCGAGGGCGGCGAGGGCGGACAGGTCGGCGGCGCCGAGCGCGCGGGCTGCCTCGGCGTCGAAGGCGGCGGCGCGTTCGTCTAGGTAGCCGGGGGCCTTGAGGGACCGGCAGGCGCTGCCGTCACCCATGACGAGCAGGGCGACCCGGTCCTCGCGCGCGGCAAGCTCCCGGCCGGCCTCCAGGCAGCCCTCGGTGTGCAGCGGGCCCGCGACCCCGAAGCCCTCCAGGGGCGTGGCTCCCCAGCCGGCCCGGCCGAGCAGCCAGGCGCCGACGGCGAGCGGGGTGGGCAGCAGCCGCGGCCCCTCCTCGCCCTCGCCCAGCCGTACGTCGGCCCCGGCGCCGAATCCGCGGAAGGTGCCGCGGGCTCCCTGGGGATAGGCGCCGTGATGGTCGGGGTCGCAGGCTCCGACGACGACGAGCAGATCGGGCCGGGAGGCGGCGAGCACGGACAGCGCGTCGGAACACGCGGTCCGGGCGTCGCCGAGTTCGGCGGCGGCCCCCGTGGCGAGCTCCGGCAGGAGCATCGGCGGGGCGGGACAGACTGCGGCGGCTACGAGCATGATCCGCAGCGTAGCCGCCACGGCCTTTTCCGTGCGTCCCTCGCGCCACTCGGCCCTGGCGGGAGCCCGCGCAGCGGTGCGAGCGGCGCGTTAAGAGGAGGCGGGGCTGGCGCAGCCCGACGTCGTCGCCGGGAGGGGGGCCGGGACGCCCAGGGTCGGGATGCCGAGGAGGACGCCCTTCGGCTGCGCCGGAGCCGCGTTGCGCTTCTCCCAGGCATCGCCCGCACGGGTACGGCGTACCGCCCCGGTCGGGCCCTCGGCCAGCAGGTGGTGGGGGGCCGCGTAGGTGATCTCGACCGTCACCACGTCACCCGGGCGGACCTCTTCGTCCGGCTTCGTGAAGTGGACCAGGCGGTTGTCGGGGGCCCGCCCGGACAGCCGGTGCGTGGCGCCGTCCTTGCGTCCCTCGCCCTCCGCGACCATGACCTCCAGGGTCCGGCCGACCTGCTTCTTGTTCTCGTCCCAGGAGATCTCCTCCTGGAGGGCGACCAGGCGCATGTACCGCTCCTGGACGACCTCCTTGGGGATCTGCCCCTCCATGTCGGCGGCCGGGGTCCCGGGGCGCTTGGAGTACTGGAAGGTGAAGGCGTTCGCGAAGCGCGCCTCGCGCACCGCGTGCATGGTCTGCTGGAAGTCCTCCTCCGTCTCACCGGGGAAGCCCACGATGATGTCGGTGGAGATCGCCGCGTGCGGGATGGAGGCGCGGACCTTCTCGATGATGCCGAGGAAGCGCTCCTGGCGGTACGAGCGGCGCATCGCCTTCAGGATCGTGTCCGATCCGGACTGCATGGGCATGTGCAGCTGCGGCATGACGTTGGGGGTTTCGGCCATCGCCGCGATCACGTCGTCGGTGAAGTCGCGCGGGTGCGGGGAGGTGAAGCGGACCCGCTCCAGGCCCTCGATGGCGCCGCAGGCGCGCAGCAGTTTGGAGAAGGCCTCGCGGTCGCCCAGGTCGGAGCCGTAGGCGTTGACGTTCTGGCCGAGCAGGGTGATCTCGGAGACGCCCTCGGAGACGAGTGCCTCGACCTCGGCGAGGATGTCGCCGGGACGGCGGTCCTCCTCCTTGCCGCGCAGCGCCGGGACGATGCAGAAGGTGCAGGTGTTGTTGCATCCGACGGAGATCGAGACCCAGGCGGCGTACGCGGACTCGCGCCGGGTCGGGAGCGTGGAGGGGAAGGCCTCCAGCGATTCGGCGATCTCGATCTGCGCCTCTTCCTGGATGCGCGCGCGCTCCAGCAGGACGGGCAGCTTGCCGATGTTGTGCGTGCCGAAGACCACGTCGACCCAGGGGGCGCGGTCCACGATCGTGTCGCGGTCCTTCTGCGCGAGGCAGCCGCCGACGGCGATCTGCATGCCGGGGCGCTTGGTCTTCATCGGCGCGAGCCGGCCGAGGTTGCCGTACAGCTTGTTGTCGGCGTTCTCGCGGACGGCGCAGGTGTTGAACACGACGACGTCGGCGTCGCCGTCGGAGCCCTGGGGCGCGCGGACGTACCCGGCGTCCTCCAGCAGGCCGGACAGCCGCTCGGAGTCGTGCACGTTCATCTGACAGCCGTACGTCCGGACCTCGTACGTTTTCACAACAGTCGCCTCGCCGCTCTCGGTACTCACCCAGCAAGGGTACGGGTCGGGCGTGGCGGCCCGGGCCGGAGCGGGTCCGGAGGGCCGGGCGGGCCGTGACAGGACGGCCGGTCGGTGGCAGGATCGCGGCCATGCCTCTCGTACCGCCCCGGATCAGCAGGCGCCGTGCCCTGCGGGCCCTGGTGGCCGTACTGGCGGTGCTCTGCGCCCTCGTCTGGTGGCTGCGGCCCTTCGGCCGGCCGGAGCTCACGGGCGGGATCACCCTCAGCACCGGCGTCCAGAACGGGGTGTACCACCGCTACGGCCTGCTGCTGGAGCAGGCGCTCGCCGAGGGCGTGCCCGGGTTGCGGGTCCATCTGAAGACCAGCGAGGGCTCGCAGCAGAACCTGCAGCGGGTGGCCGCGGGTGAGGCCGACTTCACGGTGGCGACGGCCGACGCGGTGGCCAAGTACCAGGTCGACCGGAAGCCCGGGGCGGAGCGGCTGCGCGGTCTGGCCCGCCTCTACGACGATTACGTCCAGCTCGTGGTGCCCGCCGGTTCGCCCGTCCAGTCCACCCGGGACCTGCGGGGCAAGCGGGTCGCGGTCGGCCAGGACGGCTCGGGGGTGCGGCTGATCTCGGAGCGGATGCTCTCGGCGGCGGGGCTGGACCCCGTGCGCGACATCACGCCGGTGGCCATCGGCATCGACAAGGTGCCGGCGGAGCTGGAGGCCGGCCGGATCGACGCCTTCTTCTGGTCGGGCGGGCTGCCCACCACCGCCGTACGGGAGCTCTCGGAGCGGTTCGAGATCCGGCTCGTGCAGCTCGGCGACCTGGTGGAGGCGCTCCAGGCCAGCGGCAGCCCCGCGCGGTACTACCGGGCTGCGGTGATGCCCCAGGACGCCTACGACCGCGCCCGCAGCAACTCGGCGGTGTCCACCGTCGCGGTGCCGAACCTGCTGGTGACCCGGGAGGACGCGGGCGCCGAGCTGACGGAGCAGTTCACGCGCACGGTGATCGACAGCCGCGACCGCATCGGGAGGCAGGTGCACGCGGCCCAGCTCGTGGACCTGCGGACGGCGATCTATACGGATCCCCTGCAACTGCACGAGGGCGCGGCCCGCTACTACCGCTCCGTCAAGCCCTGACCCACCGACTGCACAGCATCACGACCGCAGCAGCATCGTCGCCGCGGCGGCGGCCCCGATCAGGCCCGCGTGGGTGCCCAGCATCGCCGGGACGACCTGGAGGTCCTTGACGAAGGACAGGGTCGCGTACGAGGCCAGGTGCGCGCGGACCGGCCCGAAGAGGGTGTCTCCGCAGGCGGCGACGCCGCCTCCGATGACGGCGATGTCGGTCTCGACGAGGGTGGCGGTGGCCGCGATGGCGGCGGCCAGCGCCCGGCCCGCGCGGTCGAAGGCGGCCAGGGCGACGGGATCGCCCGCGGCAGCGGCGGCGGCCACCCCGGCAGCGGTGGCGTCCCCGGCCGGCACCCAGCCCTGGGCCAGGGCCCAGGCCGCGATGGCGGTGCCGGAGGCGAGGGACTCCACGCAGCCGCGGCCTCCGCAGGCGCAGGGCTCCCCGTCGAAGGCGACGCTGATGTGGCCGATGTGACCCGCGTTCCCGGTGGGGCCGGGGTGCAGCTGGTTGTTCAGGACGAGTCCGCCGCCGACGCCCGTGGAGACCACCATGCAGAGCGCGTTGGCGTGCCCGCGGGCCGCGCCCAGCCAGTGCTCGGCGGCGGTCATCGCCACCCCGTCACCGGCCAGCACCGTGGGGATCCGCAGCCCGTGCCGCGCAAGCTCGGCCTCCACCCGGGCCTGGACGGGGAAGCCCCGCCAGGCGCCGATGTTGACCGGGCTGACCGTGCCGCGCGCGGTGTCCACCGGGCCCGCGCTGCCGATCCCGCACCGGACGGCCGATGCCCACAGCGGGGACTGCGCGAGCTCGGCGACGACCTCCGCGACGGCGGCGAACACGGTGTCCCCGTCGGTGCCGCGCGGGGTGGGCCGGCGGGTGGTGGCCGTCATCGCCCCGTCGGAGTCCACCAGCGCTCCGGCGACCTTCGTACCGCCGATGTCGATCGCGACCGTCGGGCCGGAGTCGGCCGGCGCACCGGCGCGGGGGGCGGGGAATGCGGAGGTGGGGGTGGGAGTGGTCACGGTGGCGCTCCAGGAAGGGGTCGGTTTCAGTATGCGGCCGGCGGCGGCGCCGTACTCTCGCGGGGCTCCAGCCTGGGCAGCTCGCTCTCGCGGGACCTCGGCCTGCCCCCCGCGAGGAGGGCGAGGAGCTCTTCTGCGGCGAGCCGGCCGAAGCCGGCGGTATCGCGGACCAGGGCCGTGAGCCGGGGCCGGGTGACCCGGCAGAGCGCGGAGTCGTCCCAGGCGACGACGGAAAGCCCGCCCGGGACCGGGATGCCCAGCTCGGAGGCGACGGCCACACCGGCCACGGCCATGACGTCGTTGTCGTAGACGATCGCGGTCGGCGGCTCCGGCTCGGCGAGGATCCGCCGGGTGGCCTCCGCCCCCTCGGCATCGGAGTAGTCGGTGGTGACCGAGCGCACCTGTCCGGGCCCGAGGCCCAGCCGCCGGGCTTCGGCGCGCAGCGAGGCGATCCGGCGCTCGGTGTGGGCGAGCCCGGGCATTCCCGCGACGTGCGCGATCCGGCGGTGGCCGAGCCCGTACAGGTGGTCGAGCACCTGAGCCATGGCGCCGGCGTCGTCGGCCCGGACGGCGGACAGGGCGGCGGAGTCGGGGGCGGCGGGGGCAGCGGAGTCGGGGGCAGCCGAGTCGGGGGCGGCGGGGTCGGGAGAAGCGGAGGCCGGTCCCGTCTCCCCCACCGTGACGGCCGGCAGCGCGAGCTGTTCGAGCAGGGCCGGGCGCGGGTCGTCGATCCTCGGGTCCACGACGACGACCCCGTCGACGCGCCGCTCGGCCCACCAGCGGCGGTAGACGGCGCATTCGGCGTCGAGGTCCTCGACCACCTGGAAGAGCAGGGCGATCCGGCCTGCGGCCAGCACCTCCTGGATGCCGGAGACGAGCTGGAGGAAGAAGGACTCGACGCCGAGCGTGTGCGCGGGCCGGGCGAGGACCAGGCCCACGGCGCCGGACCGTTCCCCGGAGAGGGCGCGGGCGGCGCTGTTGGGCTGCCAGCCGAGCTCCTCGGCGACCCGCCGGATGCGGGCGCGGGTGTCCTCGGAGACCCCGGGCCGGTTGTTGAGCGCGAAGGAGACGGCGCTCTCCGACACCCCGGCCTGGCGGGCGATGTCCTTGATGGTGGGTCTGCGGGCCATGGCCTGTCTCATCCCTCGCTGACGTGGACGGCAATGGCCGGACCGTACGCGATCCTGCCCTGACAGACCGCCTTGACCACGATCCAGTACTCCCCGGCGGGGGCGCCGAGCGGCGGCCGCACCTCGAAGACGGCCTGGGCCTCGCCGTCCGCCGGGACCTCGACGGGCAGGACGGCGGGGGCCGTCAGCTCCCAGGTGCCGAACGGGGAGACGGCGTACGCCTGCCCCGTCAGGGGGGTGCGGATGCCGGTGGAGCCGATGCGCGCCCGTACGAGGGCCCGCCCGCCGGGGGCGACGGTGACGGCGGGTTCCGGCGCGGCCACCCACAGCCCGGCCGGCATCCCGGCCGGGCCGCCGGGGACGGTGACGGCGAGTACGTCCTCGAAGGTGCCCGCCGGGGTGGTGGCCAGGATCCGGACCAGGTGTTCGCCGGGTTCCGCTCCGGCGGCGGGCTCCACGGTGAGCGGGAAGGAGACGTGACCGCCGGCCGGGAGCTCGGTCCACTGCCGGGTCCAGGAGGTGGTCCAGCCCTCCGGGGCCCGGACCTCCAACCCGACCGGGCCGCCGTCCGCCCGCCCGTGGGCGGCGAGGGTGACCGTGGCCCCGGCGGGGATCCCGTCACACGTCACCGTGTACGGGGCGTCGCCGAGCGGCGCGGTCCCGGTGTTGTGCAGCCAGTACCGGCTGAACACCGGCTGGTGCGCCTCCCGTTCGCCCTCCCGCAGCGGCATGCCGGATTCCGTGAGCAGCAGGAGCGTGGTCGTCGCGGCGCCCTGGACCTGCCCCTCGAAGAAGCCGGTGGGGCGGTCCAGCAGATCGGCCTCGGCGGCCGGATCCGTCGGCCACAGGGTCTCCGCCATCACCGGGCGGCCGTGCGTTTCGCGCAGCCGGACGGCAAGGTCGCCACGGTCGCCGGAGCCCTCGGCCCGCTTCACCGTCTCGATCAGCACCCGGTCGGAAGGCTCCACCCCGAGCAGCGAGCGCGCGGGCGGACGGGGTCCCTCGGCGGGGGCGGCCGTGACGGCGGTGAGCGGTTTGTTGAACTCCCGTCCGCGGCGCGCGAGGTCCACCGCCCGCCAGTCCCCGGAGCCGGCGACCAGCGCGTGCTCGAAGACGTGGGTCCAGTGCTGGAGCTGGAAGGAGCTGCCGTCGGGGGCGGTGCGCCGCGGCGGATCCATCCACTCCCCGCTCGGACGGCCCGTGCAGGACCGCATCAGGGTGCTGTGCAGCCGCCCGGCGGTGTCGACGGCGAAGCTGGGCGTGCCGCGCACCAGGATCCCGACGGTGCGGTCGGCGTACGGATCCTCGTGCGGGCATGCCGTCTCGTGCGGGTACGCCTCCTCGTGCCGGTACGCCGTCGCGTCCGCGCCCTCTTCGCCCGCCGGAGCCACGGCGTCGATCCGGCCCGACGCGGCGACGGCCCGGGCGAGCTGCTCCGGGGGACCGGCGTGGACCAGGACCGGCAGGTCCCGCAGGCCCGTCAGATCGCAGCCGGGGCTCCAGAGCGAGCGCAGCCCCGCTCGGGCCGCCACCCAGACCTGCCCGTGTTCTCGTAGGGCTTCTCGTAGGGCCTTCTCGTGGGCGGGACCGGTCGACTCCAGCAGTGCCGCCGTGAAGGGGTTCTCCTCGGGGCCGCCGAGTGCGATGCGGAAGTCGGGCAGGCTGCTGTCCACCGCGAGGTCGCCCCAGCGCGGCCCGGCCGCCCGGGTCGGGGTCGCGGTGACCCCGTACCGGCCGAGGCCGGTGACCAGCTCGCGCAAGCCCGCAGGGGTGTCCGCGTCCGGGAGGACGATCTCCGCCGCACCCAGGGCCCGTCCGCCCGGCCCGGTCATCGGCGCCGACAGCGCGAACCAGTTCAGGCAGGGGCTGTCCAGGGTCCAGGGGGCCCGGGTGTGGTCGGCCCCGGTGTCCGCCTCGGGGAAGGCGAACCCGCGCCCCACCGCGGAGGCGGCCGTCTCGGCGACCGGCAGCGCCCCGGGCACGTCCGCCGGGATCCGCAGCCGCAGCAACTGGTCGGAGCCTTCGAACGCGTGCACCGTCGTGGTGAGTTCCGCCCGGTCCAGGCCGTTCCACAGGGTGGCGGTCCGGGTCCAGCGGACGGGCCCGGTCCGCCCGGTGGCCACGATGCGCGAACCGAGCGGCCCGCGCTCCGCGTGGCAGGACTCGGCGGGTTCGGCGCCCGAACCGGTGCCCGGGCCCTTGGGCAGCAGGTGCCAGGGGCCCTCTTCGAAGTAGGGGTGCTTGTCGTACTCCTCCTGCACGACGAGCTCGTCCACCTCGCCGGGGGTGAGGATCTCCTGACCCGTGCGCCGCTCCAGCAGCCGGGCCAGGCCGCCGCCTCGCGCGGGATCGGCCTCGGCGCGCAGGAACTCGTTCTCCACGGTGTGCCCGGGCGCGGGCTCCCACCCGCCCGAGAGCGGCAGCTCCGATGCCGCGAGCCACCAGGTGCGGTGGCCGAGCGAGGGCACGTCCTCGGCGAGGAAGGCCAGTTCGGCGGTCCCGTCGGCCACGGCCTCGACGTGCACGGGCGCTCCGCGGCCCGCCCCGTCCAGGACGGTGAGCAGGTCGGCGCGGTCCTCGGCGAGGCCGAGCGCCGCCAGTTCGACGCGGGTGCGGACCAAGTCGGTACGGGTCCACGAGACCGGGTTGTGCACGGTGACGGCGAGCGGCCCGGGACCACGGGTGTCGGCCGCCGCGGTGAGGGCGGCGAGCGCCTCCTCCCGTACGCCTTCGGCCAGTTCGCAGGCCTCGCGCCAGGTGGGGAGCAGGTCGAGGTACACCTGGTCGGAGAAGGTCCCGGTGACGGCGTCGTGGTGGGCGGCGTGCAACAGGTGGCGCCAGGCCTTGGACAGGGTCTGCGCGGGGTAGGCGGTCAGGCCTTCGGCGCCGGCGAGGGCGGCGAAGGTCTCGGCCTGTTCGAGGAGGTTCTCGGCTGCCCGGTGCGCCTGCTTCACGTCGGCGTAGGTGACGTCCTTGCCGGTGTAGACCGGCCCCATCTCCCGGGTGACCGGTAGCGGTTGCCGGCCGCGCGCGGCGAGCTCGGCGCGGACGGCGTCGAAGTGGGCGCGCGGGCCGGTGTGTTCCATCCGGGGCCAGCAGTAGCGGCGGTTCCAGGCGTGCTGCACGTCGAGGCCCCAGCGGTGCGGCCAGGAGAAGTCGGTGCCCATCGGAATCAGGACGTTCTTCGTCGCGGCGGCGGTGCACAGCAGCTCGTACAGGTCCAGCAGCTGTTCGGCGGCGGCCTCGGCGTCCGGCGCCTGGTGGGAGAACCAGCCGGCGGAGTAGTGCGCGGGCAGGTAGTGCAGGAGCAGGCCCTCCCCGCCGGGGGCGATCCACTCGTACTCGGCGGGCAGCTGCATGGCGGCGGGCGGGCGCAGCTCGTCGCCCCAGGTGTCCATCATCGGTCCCCACTGGTGGTGGGGGCCGCGGGCGAGGACGGCGGAGTCGAGCCCTGCGCCGGCCATCAGGGCGGGGAAGGAGGGGTCGTGGCCGAAGACGTCGAGCTGCCAGGCGGTTCGCGGGTCGGCGCCGAGGGTCCCGCGGTGCAGGGCGAGGCCGTGGACGACGGAGCGGATGGTGGTCTCGGCGGAGGTGAGGTTGGTGGAGGGCTCGTTGTAGGTGCCGCCGACGATCTCCACGCGGCCTTCGGCGATCAGCGCGCACAGCTCGGCGCGTTCGGCGGGGTGGGTGTCCCAGTAGGGCTTGAGGTAGTCGACCTCGGAGAGCACGAAGCGGTAGGCCGGGTCCTCGCGGGCCTGCTGGAGGTGGAGCGGGATCAGGGTGAAGGCCGGGACGCCGGTGTACTCCCAGCCGCGCTCGGCCTCGCCGGGTTTCGGCGGGGCGTCCCAGAGGGCGGTGTAGGCGGCCTGGGTGTTCCACCACATGGGGTCGTAGTGGAAGTGCGGGACCAGCCGGACGGTCCAGCCGGGCTCGGCGACGACCAGGTCGAAGGACAGCTCGGCGAGCGGCCGCCCGTCGGGGGTGGTGACGCGGACGGTGGCGGGCAGGACGCTCCCGGGGGCGGCGTCAGGGGTGCGGACGGCGACCTCGACGGTGGACTCCGGGACGGGCCGGGGGCCGGACCCGGCCAGATCGGCGCGGGCGTCGGTACCGGCGTAGGCCTCGGCGGTGTCGGCCCGCACGAGGCGGGGGTGCGGGGTGGTGATGCCGTCGCCGTGCACCGCCACGTGCAGCGGGCCGGCCGGGCGGGCCCTGCGGATGCGGACCCGGACGACCTGGGAGGGGGTTTCCGGCGGGCCGGCGAAGAGGGCCGGGGTGGTGACCGCCGTGACGGTAATTCCGCTGTCCATTTCCGCACACTTCCTTGTGTGACAACACCGCTCAACAAGAACTAAACCGCATTAGTGCGCTTAGCTTCGAGCGGCTGGAACCCTTCTGTCAACGGGACTGAAGCGCATAAGTACCAGCGTCCGCGAGGACAGGACTTTCATCCCGCCAAGTCGGGACGTCCGGAGATAAGGTCGGTGTTGACTTTTCCCTCGCGCAGGCGGCAGGTTGTGGGCATCCCGCGAATTCCCCCCTGAACTCCAGGACCCTTCATGCACGACGGCAACGCCGCCTCCGCACCCGCCCCGGCCCCGGCCCCCGCACCCGCACCCGCCCGCGCCCTGCGTTTCGGCGCCAACTACACGCCGACGCGCGGCTGGTTCCACCACTGGCTCGACTTCGACCTCGACGAGGTCGAAGCCGACCTCGACTCGATCGCCGACCTCGGCCTGGACCACGTACGGGTCTTCCCGCTGTGGCCGGTGTTCCAGCCGAACCGGACGCTGATCCGGCCGCGCGCCGTCGAGCAGCTCGTCGCGCTCGCCGACGCGGCAGCCGACCGCGGGCTCGACGTCAACGTGGACGGGCTCCAGGGGCACCTGTCGAGCTTCGACTTCCTGCCCGCGTGGACCGGCACCTGGCACCGGCGCAACATCTTCAGCGATCCGCAGGTCGTCGCCGGGCAGGAGGAGTACCTGCGCACGCTGGCCGCCGCCCTCGCGGACCGGCCGAACTTCCTGGGCATGACGGTCGGCAACGAGATCAACCAGTTCTCCGACGATCCCCACCCCTCCCCCGACCGCATCACCCAGGAGCAGGCAGGGCGCTGGCTGGAGCGGATGCTCGCCGCCTGCGAGCGGGGCGCGCCGGGCCGCATGCACCTGCACGCGGAGTACGACGCCGCCTGGTACCAGGACGGCCACCCCTTCACGGTGGCCCAGGCGGCCCGTCTCGGCGCCGCGACCGCCGTGCACTCCTGGGTGTTCAACGGCACCGCCCAGCGCCACGGCCGGACCGGGACGGCGACCGAGCACCACGCCGCGTACCTGATCGAGCTCTCCAAGGCCTGGGCCCGCGATCCGCACCGCCCGGTCTGGCTCCAGGAGGTGGGCGCGCCCGCGCCGCTGATCCAGCCCGAGCACGCGGCCTCCTTCACCGAGGCGACCGTGGCGAACGCCCTGGACTGCCCCGGCCTGTGGGGCGTGACCTGGTGGTGCTCGCACGACGTGTCCCGGGAGCTCGCGGACTTCCCCGAGCTGGAGTACGGACTGGGCCTGCTCACCAACGACCGCCGGACCAAGCCCGCCGGCGAGGTGATCGCCGGGATCACCGAGGAGTGGCGGGGCCGCGAGCACCGCCCGGCGGTGCGGTCGACCGCGCTCGCCGTGGACGTCGGCGGCGCCGAGTCCGCGCCGAACCGCTCGGTGTGCGCACCCGGCGGGGCGTTCTTCGAGGCCTGGGCGGCGCTCACCGCCCAGGGGGTCCGCCCGGCCGTGGTCCTGGCGGAGCTGGCCGAGGACGCGGAGCACCTGGCCGCCCGCGGCATCACCGAGGTACTGCACGTGTCCGACGTCCCCACCGGGAACTGACCGGCCCGAGCGGGCCCGGCCGAGCCGGGCCGAATCCGACCCGGCCCCGACCCCCGGCCCCGACCCGGCCCCGCCCCACGGGCCCCGACCCGGCCCCCACCGGCCGCTACGGAGGAGAACCCCTCATGTCCGAGATCGACAACGGCGTCGACCCTCGCACCGCCCACCAGCCCGACCCGCATCAGGTCGACCCGCACCAGGCCGGCCACCACCGGCCCGCCCCCCGCACCGCCTCCATACGCCCGACCCGGCGCGGGATGCTGCTCGCCGGAGCCGGGGCGGGCGCCGCCACCCTGCTCTGCGGAACGGCCGCCCCCGCGACGGCAGCCCCAACGGCCCCGCCCCCGGCCCCCGCCCCGGGCACCGGCCCCGCAACCGCCGAACTCCCGGCCGGACTCGCCCCGTACGCCTCGTACTGGTTCCCCGACTCGCTGCCCGCGGGGACCCCGGGTCCCGGGATCACCTGGCGCTCCCTGATGCGGTGGACCCCGGAGTCCGACCCCGATCTGGCCTACAACACCGCCACCGTTCCGCTGGCGCCCCGCTTCACCCCGGTGCCGCCGAACACCACGGCCCGCGCCGGCCAGGCTCGTATCGCCTCGCTCGTCTCCTTCGGGAACACGGCGGGCAATCCGGCCCAGGGGTCGCCCACCGCCGACTACTACGCCCTCACCCACTGGGCGTACATCGACGAGCTCGTCTTCTGGGGCGGCTCCTCCGGCGAGGGCATCGTGCTCGCCCCGAACGCGCCCGTCACCGACGCCGCGCACCGCAACGGCGTCCGGGTGCTGGGCAACGTGTTCCTGCCGCCCGTGCCCTACGGCGGCGACCTCCAGTGGACCCGCGACCTGGTCCGGCAGGACTCCCTCGGCCGGTTCCCGGTCGCCGAGAAGCTGGTGGAGGTGGCGCGGGCGTACGGGTTCGACGGCTGGTTCGTCAACGCCGAGACCGAGGGCGGCGACAGCGAACTCGCGGCCCGGATGCAGCGGTTCCTGCGCGCCCTGCGCGCCGCCGGTGAACCGCACGGCCTGAGCATCACCTGGTACGACGCGATGAACTCCACCGGGAAGGTCGGCTGGCAGGGCGCGCTGAACGAGCTCAACCAGGAGTTCTACGAGGACCGCAGGGGCAAGGTCGCGGACACGATGTTCGTGGACTTCCGCTGGACCCGGGCGAAGCTGGCCGCCTCCGGCGCCCTCGCCGACCGGCTCGGCCGCAGCCGCCACGAGCTGTGGGCGGCCGTGGACATGGAGTCCCACGGCTGGAACTCGACGGTGGACTGGGACGCCATCGTCCCGCGCGGGAGCGACCACGTCGTCTCCTACGGTTTCTACCGGCCCGAGTGGACCCGCAACCACCTCGCCGACCGCTCCCCCGGCGCCTTCCACCGCGCCGACGACCGGTTCTGGACGGGCGAGTCCCTGGACCCCGCCCACCCCTCCCCCGAGGACACCTGGCGCGCCCCCGCCACCGTCGTCGCCGACCGGTCCACCGTGACCGCGCTGCCCTTCGCCTGCTCCTTCAACACCGGGCACGGGGAATGCTGGTACGAGGACGGCGAGCCCGTCTCCGACACCGGATGGAACCACCTCGGCCTCCAGGACCGGCTCCCGGGCCGCCGTTGGGCCGTGCACACCACCGGAACCCGCCCCGAGGTCACCCTCGACTTCGCCCGGGCCTGGCGCGGCGGTTCCAGCCTGCTCGTCGCCGGCGGGCTCACCGCCCCGGTCTCCGTGGGACTGCACGCCACCCGGCTGCCCCTGACCCGCTCCACCGTCGCCGAGCTGGTGCACTCCACGGAGTCGGGCCCGGTGACGGTCGAGCTCGGCGTGGCCACCCGTGAGCCGTCCGGCGCCGGGCAGGAGGTCCCGTACACCTGGCTGAAGGCGAAGACCCTCGGGACCGGTCAGGGCTGGCGCACGACCAGGGTCCGGCTGTCGGACCTGGCGGGCGGGACCGCCCACGGTCTGGCCGTACGGATCACCCGACGCGGGAAGGAGCCGGTGCGCTGGCGACTCGGCGCACTGACGGTACGCGAGGCCGCCGCGCGGCCCCGCCCGGCGACTCCGGGCACCCCGGCCGTGTCCACTTCCTCCCAACAGTCCGGCAAGGCCGCCCTGCGACTGACCTGGCAGCGTTCCGCCGGGCCCGTCCGCCATTACGAGGTGTCCCGCGTCCTGCCGGACGGCACCCGCCGCTTCCTCGGCGGCAGCTGTGGCACCGCCCTCCACGTGCCGGCCGTCGAGCGCGCCGGCCGGGAGAAGGCGGCCGTCTTCGACATCCGGGCCGTGGACGAGCTGTACGCCGTCTCCGCCCCCGCCCGTACCACTCTCACCTGGGCCTGAGCGGCGCCTCTTCCGCCTCACCCACAGCTCGGCCCGTTCGCACTGGTGACCCGCAAGTTCAGTCGGGGCCGGCGGCGGGATCGGTGCGCGGGACGGCCACCGTCACGCGCAGCCCGTGCGGCGGGTTCTTCTCGTAGGAGAGGGACCCGCCGCCCGCGCCGAGCAGGATGCGGGCGATGGAGAGGCCGAGCCCGGAGCCCTTGATGTTCTGGTGGCGTCCGCTGCGCCAGAACCGGTCCCCGATCCGCAGCAGCTCCTCCTCGGTGAGCCCGGGGCCCCGGTCGGCGACCACGATCAGCACCCGGTCGCCCTCCACGGAGAGCGCCACTTCGACGTCCTCACCCTCCGGAGTGAACTTGAGGGCGTTGTCGATGACGGCGTCGAGCGCGCTGGAGAGCGCGATCGGGTCGGCCCAGCCGGTGGCGGCGCTGCGCCCCGTCCCGGTGAGCCGGACGCCCTTCTCCTCGGCGAACGGGCGCCAGGCGGTCACCCGCTCGGCTGCCAGCCCCGCGATGTCCACCAGGCTGATCTCGGCGGTGGCGTGCTCGGCCAGGGCCAGGTCGAGCAGGTCGTCCAGGACCTGGGTCAGGCGCTTTCCCTCGGTCCGTACGGAGGCGATCTCCTCGTTGCCCTCGGGCAGTTCGAGGGCGAGCAGCTCGATCCGCAGGAGCAGGGCGGCGAGCGGGTTGCGCAGCTGGTGGGAGGCGTCGGCGACGAAGGCCCGCTGCTGTTCCAGCACCTCTTCGACGTTGTCGGCCATCTCGTTGAACGAGCGGGCCAGGCGTCTGAGTTCCGGGGGGCCGCCGCCCGCCGCGACACGGGAGTTCATCCGCCCGGTGGCGATGCCGTGGGCGGCGGCGTCCAGGGTCTGCACGGGCTTGAGCACCCAGCTGGTCAGCCGCAGGGCGGCGCCGAAGGCCACGAGCATGGCCGCGCCTAGTCCGGCGGCGATCACCAGCCAGCCCTGCAGGATCCGGGCGCGCATCTGGCCGGTGGGCGACTCGGTGGCGACCACGGCGACCACGTCCCCGTCGAGGACGACCGGGGAGGCGACGATGAGTTTGCCGTTGGTCTGCCAGGGCCACACCTGGCCGGGGTCGTGGCTGCGCCGTCCGGCGAGCGCCTCTCTGAACGCCTTGCGGCCCTCCCCCTCCCCCGGCAGCTCCCACCAGCTGGGGGACCGGGCGATGGCGTTGTCGTCCCGGCGGAAGATGCCGACGCGGATCCCGTACAGCTCCTGGTAGCGGGCCAGTTCGTGCTGGAGGGTTTCGCGGCGTTCGCCGGCTCCGCTGGACTTCGAGCCCTCGGCGTCGATGACGAACTGGGCGAGCGCGGCGAAGCGGGCGCTGTCGTCGATCCGGTCGACGACCACCCGCTGCTGCTGCCCGGCCGCGAGGGCCACCGCGAGCGGGAAGCCGAAGGCGATCAGGACGCCCGCCATCAGGACGACGAGCAGCGGGAGCAGACGGGCGCGCACGACGGGTGGCCGTTAGACGGCGGGCGGGGCGGAGGCGGCGGGCGGGACCGGGGCCGCCGGGGCGGGCGGTACGACGAGCCGGTACCCGACACCGCGGACGGTCTCGATGAGCGCCGGCATGCGCAGCTTGGACCGCAGCGAGGCCACGTGCACCTCGAGGGTCCGGCCGGTGCCTTCCCAACTGGTGCGCCACACCTCGCTGATGATCTGCTCGCGGCGGAAGACGACGCCGGGGCGCTGCGCGAGCAGCGCCAGCAGGTCGAACTCCTTGCGGGTCAGCGCCACGTCGACGCCGTCCACGCTGACCCGGCGGGTGGAGAGCTCGATGCCGACGGTCCCGAGCCGGACCACGCCGGGCGTGCCCGCGGGGCCGGCGGCGCTCTCCTCGGAGGAGCCGGTACGGCGGGCCACCGCGTGGATGCGGGCGAGGAGTTCGCCGGTGTCGTAGGGCTTGGTGACGTAGTCGTCGGCGCCCATGTTGAGCCCGTGGATGCGGGAGCGCACGTCGGCCCGCGCGGTGACCATGATGACGGGCGTGCTGGTGCGCTTGCGGATCTTGCCGCACACCTCGTAGCCGTCCTGGTCGGGCAGGCCGAGGTCGAGCAGGATCACCCCGTAGGGAGAGGCCTGGGGCGGTGCGCCCGCCGACAGCAGGGCCTGCAGGGCCTCCTCACCGCTGCGGGCGTGGGTGACCTTGAAGCCGTGCCGGGCGAGGATCGCGGACAGGGCGGCGGCGACGTGGTCATCGTCCTCGACGAGCAGCAGTCTCATGTCGTCCCCCTCTCCATCTCTTGATCTCTTCGCGTTCGCATGGCGGACATCATGGGCCACCAAGCATCCACGCCGATGCGGACTCCCACGTCAAGACGGTTCCGGCCAGTCGGGGGTTCCGTTACGCACCCGGTACGGCCACAGCCGGTGCCGAGCACCTTCGCGTACGGAGCGTATCGGCGCGAGGCCGGATCGTTATGCTCAATTCTCCCTCAGATGTGATGACGGTGTGCGCGCCACGTCACTACTGTCCTCCCAACCGAGGAGGACGGAGCCACAAGCCGATGAGCGGAGTATCAGTGACCAAGGACGTGCAGGACGCGGCCGGTGCCGCGGACGACCTGGTCGTGCTGAGCAACGTAAACAAGCACTTCGGCGCGCTGCACGTGCTTCAGGACATCGATCTGAGCATTGCTCGCGGTGAGGTCGTCGTGGTGATCGGCCCTTCGGGGTCGGGCAAGTCCACGCTGTGCCGGACCATCAACCGCCTGGAGACGATCGATTCGGGCAGCATCACGCTCGACGGCAAGCAACTGCCGTCGGAGGGCAAGGCGCTGGCGAAGCTGCGTGCCGATGTGGGCATGGTCTTCCAGTCGTTCAACCTCTTCGCGCACAAGACGGTGCTGCAGAACGTGATGCTGGGCCAGCTCAAGGTCCGCAAGGCGGACCAGGCGGCGGCGCTGGAGAAGGCCAAGTCCCTCCTCGACCGGGTGGGTGTCGGCTCGCAGGCCGACAAGTACCCGGCTCAGCTCTCGGGCGGCCAGCAGCAGCGCGTGGCGATCGCCCGCGCCCTGGCGATGGACCCGAAGGTGATGCTCTTCGACGAGCCGACCTCGGCCCTCGACCCGGAGATGATCAACGAGGTGCTGGAAGTCATGCAGCAGCTCGCCCGGGAGGGGATGACCATGGTCGTCGTCACGCACGAGATGGGCTTCGCCCGCTCCGCCGCCAACCGGGTGGTCTTCATGGCCGATGGGAAGATCGTCGAAGAGGCCACGCCCGAGCAGTTCTTCAGCAACCCGCGGAGCGACCGCGCCAAGGACTTCCTCTCGAAGATCCTGCACCACTGACCTTCGTATCTGGTAGTGATCCGGTGACGGATCGTCGTCCAGCACGCACGTCTCACTTCACTGCTGTCTCACGTCTCACTTCGAGGGAAGTCCACCATGAAGCTCTCCAAGGTCGGCGCGGCCGCCGCCATCGCCGTTGCTCTCGCCCTGACCGCGACCGCCTGTGGCGGCGACAGCGACAAGACCGGCAGCGACGCCGGCGCGTCGGGCGGGACCAAGAAGGACAAGATCGTCATCGGCATCAAGTTCGACCAGCCGGGTGTGGGCCTCAAGGCCCCCGACGGCAAGTTCACGGGCTTCGACGTGGACGTGGCGACGTACGTGGCCAAGGAGCTCGGCTACGCGCCGGACCAGATCGAGTTCAAGCAGGCCGTCAGCGCCGAGCGCGAGAACCTGATCTCCAACGGTGACGTGAAGCTGGTCGTGGCGAGCTACTCGATCAACGACAAGCGCAAGGAGCGGGTCGACTTCGCCGGCCCGTACTTCCTCGCGCACCAGGACCTGCTGGTCCGCGCCGACGACACCTCGATCACCAAGGCCGAGGACCTGAACAAGAAGAAGCTCTGCTCGGTCACCGGCTCCACGTCGGCGCAGAACGTCAAGACCAAGCTGGCCCCCGAGGCCGACCTGCAGCAGCTGGGTGGCTACTCCGAGTGCCTGACCGGCCTGGAGAACAAGGCCGTTGACGCCCTGACCACGGACAACTCGATCCTCGCGGGCTACGCGGCGCAGGACAAGAACAAGGGCAAGTTCAAGCTGGTCGGGCTGAGCCTGAGCAACGAGAACTACGGCATCGGTCTGAAGAAGGGCGACAAGGAGCTTCAGACCAAGGTCAACGCCGCCATCAAGAAGATGGAGGCTGACGGTGCCTGGGCAGCGGCCATCGAGAAGAACTTCGGCCCGTCCGGCTACAAGGCCGAGCCGGCCCCCGCGGTCACCGAAGGCAGCTGACCCGGCGGCCGGTCCGCCGGCCGATCCATCGGTGAGGAGCGTCGCCGCCCGCCTGCCGCGGGCGGCGCCGTGACCCACCGGCCAACCTGGCCATCCTGGGGAGAGCGCAGGCCATCGTGTTCGATTTTCTTGATTCCGGGCAGTACGACGTGCTCGGAGCCTTCTGGGTGACGGTTCAGCTCACCCTCTACTCGGCCGTCGGGTCCCTGATCTGGGGCACCGTCCTGGCCGGGATGCGGGTCAGCCCGGTCCCGCTGATGCGGGGCTTCGCCACCGCGTACGTCAACGTGGTCCGCAACACCCCGCTGACCGTGCTGATCATCGGCTGTTCGCTGGGCCTCAACCAGACCCTCGGCGTCACGCTCGGCGGCGGCACCTTCAAGGACATCGGTTTCCGGCTCGCGGTCCTCGGGTTCATCGCCTACACCGGCACCTTCGTCTGCGAGGCGATCCGCTCGGGCATCAACACGGTCCCGGTCGGCCAGGCCGAGGCCTCCCGCGCCCTGGGCATGAGCTTCGTCCAGACGCTCACCCTGATCGTGCTCCCCCAGGCCTTCCGCGCGGTCGTCGCACCGCTCGCCAACGTACTGATCGCCCTCACCAAGAACACCACGGTGGCGGCGGCGATCGGTGTGGCCGAGGCGGCGCTGCTGATGAAGGAGATGGTCGAGAACGAGCCGCAGGACCTCTTCGCCGTCTTCGGCGTCTTCGCCCTCGGATTCGTCCTTCTGACCCTGCCCACCGGCCTGCTCCTGGGCTGGGTGGCCAAGCGCGTGGCGGTGAAGCGATGACCTCGGTGCTGTACGACGCCCCCGGCCCCCGGGCCAAGGCCCGCAACTGGATCTACAGCGGCGTCTTCCTCGTGGCGGCCGCCGCCCTCGTGTGGTGGGTGCTGTCCTCCCTGGCGGACAAGAACCAGCTCGACGCCGACAAGTGGAGCCCCTTCGCCGAAGGCCAGGTGTGGACGACCTTCCTGCTCCCGGGACTCGGCGAGACCCTGCGGGCCGGCGCCATCGCCATGGTGATCGCCCTGCCGCTCGGCGCCCTGCTCGGCATCGGCCGACTCTCCGACCACGCGTGGGTACGCAGCGCCGTGGGCACCTGGGTCGAGTTCTTCCGGGCCATCCCGGTGCTGATGCTGATGCTCTTCGGCTCCGCCTTCTACGTGCAGTACACGGGCGTCGACTCCGAGATCAGGCCGCTGTACGCGGTGATCACCGGTCTGGTCCTGTACAACTCCGCGGTCATCGGCGAGATCGTCCGGGCCGGCGTCGAGTCGCTGCCGAGGGGCCAGACCGACGCCGCGAAGGCGATCGGCATGCGCAAGGGCCAGGTCATGACCAACGTCCTGCTCCCGCAGGCGGTGACCGCGATGCTGCCGGCGCTGGTCAGCCAGCTCGTGGTGGTCCTCAAGGACACCGCGATCGGCGGTGCCGTGCTGGGCCTCGCCGAACTGCTGTCCACGTACCGGCAGATCTCGGCGAACTACAGCAACACCATCCCGACCCTGGTCGTGATCGCGGCGATCTACATCGCGGTGAACTTCGCCCTCACCACCTTCGCCTCCTGGATGGAGGGCCGCCTGCGCAAGTCGAAGCGGACCACCGACGCGATCGTGCCGGTCAGCGAGTTCGACGTGGGCGAGAACACAGGCGCCTGACCGGACCCCCGGCGGAACATCGGACATGTGCTCGGACCCGCGTCCGGCATCCGACCTGACAGCCGGTCAGTACACTTGCGGGACACGTGTGGTGCGACGGAACTCATACGTCGCACCACACGGCCTTGTCCGGCCCGGCGTCACTTGACGCAGGCACCTCCAGTAGGTTGCATACGTTCTGTGATCACATACCGGACACCGGGAGCCACATCATGGACCCGGTGATCGTCGTCGGCGCGGGGCCGGTCGGGCTGTCCCTGTCCCTCGCCCTGGCCGACCAGGGCGTGCCCTGCGTCGTGCTCGACGAGGGATCCGGCAAGGACGAACCCCGCCCCGCCCGTACCGTCGCCCTGCACACCGACACCGCCGCGATGGTGCACCGGCTGGGCTGTACGACGCTGCGCGACGAGGGTGCGTACTTCACCGCCTGGCGCACCATGCGGCGCGGCCGCGAGTCCCAGCGGATCACCTTCGAGGACGGCCCGGCCCCGATCCACCTGCCCCAGCACGCCCTGACCCGCGGACTGCGCGACGCCGCCGCCGCGCATCCCCTGGTCCAGCTGGTCACCGAGAGCAAACTCGACGCCCTGGAGCAGGACAGCCGCGGGGTCACCGCCCACACCCGGGGCGCCGAGACCACGTGGTGGCGCGGGAGCCACCTGGTCGGCTGTGACGGGGCCCGCTCCACCGTGCGCAAGCTGCTCGGCATCCGCTTCCCCGGCCGCACCGCCGTCGAGCGGCACGCCGTGGCCGCGCTGCGCACCGAACTTCCCTGGCCCGGCGAGGCGTTGCTGGACCGCAGCCCGCCCGACGAGGTCACCGCCCGGCCGCTCGCCGACGGGGCGTACCGGCTGGACTGGCTGCTCCCCGCGCGCGGGGACCTGGTCACCCCCGATGCGCTGGTGACGCTCATCCGTGACAGCCTCGCGCTGTGGTGCGGGGGCACGACACCCCCGTACGAGCTCCTCGACACCGGGGTCCACACCCTGCACCACCGGCTCGCCCGGCGTTGGCGCGACGGCCGCTGCTTCCTCGCCGGGGACGCGGCGCACCTGCTCGGCGCGCTCGGCACCCAGGGCGTGGAGGAAGGGCTCCGGGACGCCGAGAACCTCGCCTGGAAGCTCTCGCTCGCCTGGCACCAGGGGGCCTCCGAGGAACTCCTCGACAGTTACGAGGCCGAGCGCCGCAGGGCGGTGGCCGCCCGGCTGCGCGCCGCCGACCAGGCCATGCCCGCCCTCCGGACCGGAGGAGGCCTGCGCACGTACCTCCCCGGAGCCTCGCGCGCCGCCGAACTCCTACTGACCGACGGCCACTTGGGCCGCGGCCCGCTCGGCGCGGAGCCGGTGTACGCCCCGCCCGTGGCCGTCCACGACGTGCCCACCGCCACCGAGCCGGGCGGGCCCGTCGAGAACGTCCCGGTGACCGCGCCCGACGGCTCTACGGTGCCGCTGCGCGACCAGCTGGGCCGGGGCCGGCTCCTCGTGGTCCTCGTCGCCCCGGGCACCGGGGTCTGGGACCGGCGGCACTGGGTGGGCGCCGGCCTGATGCCCCGCCTCGCGGCGGCCGTCTCCGCGCTGCCGGTCCGGTCGGAACTGCTCGTGGCGGACGGCTACCCCGGGGCGGCGGCGCACACCGTGCTCCTCGTACGACCGGACGGGCATCTCGCGGCCACCTTCGCCGGGGTCCACCCGGCCGGGCTGTACGAGGCCGCGGACGCGGTCCGGCACGGCGCACCGGCTCCGGCAGCCACCGGCCGGCCCGCCATCACCACCGCACCCGTGATCGATTGACCCTCCGGCCGAGTCGTGCTTCACTCGCGGACATGACCGGCAACGACGTACGCCTGTGGCGGAGGGTCCATATGGACCTGCTCCGCTACGCGGGCTGCGTGTGTCGCCCTTCCTGCTGATTCGCCCTTCCTTCGCGCGCCCCCATGCGGGTGTGCCGCGCACTCTCGCGAACCCCCAGGACGGTCATCCTCCATGTCTGCACCCACGCACGCCCCTGCCCCGGCGGCGGCTCCGGCTTCCGCCCCGGCCATCTCGGCGGCGGATCTCCTCGCCTTCACCCGGCGCATCGCCTCCGACCCCGAACTGATCGCCTCCCTCCCCCTCGATCCCGAGGGCCGGACGTGGATCCGGCTCGACGGCCCGGGCGGCAGCGAGGCCTGGCTGATCGGCTGGCCGCCCGGCACCGGCACCGGCTGGCACGACCACGCCGAGTCGCGGGGCGCGTTCACCACCGCGCGCGGCCGGCTCACGGAGAACTCACTCGCGGTCCGCCTCCCCTCGGAGGGCTGGCAGTCCCTCTCCCTGGCCCCCGACGTGGACCGCACGCGCCGGCTGGGCGCGGGCACCGGGCGGGCCTTCGGCGAGCACCACGTGCACGAGGTGCTCAACGAGTCCGCGACCGAGCACGCGATCTCCGTCCACGCGTACTACCCGCCGCTGCCCCTGATCCGCCGCTACAGCCGCACCGGCCCGGTGCTCACGCTGGAGCAGGTCGAGCGTCCGGCGGACTGGCAGTGAGCGGCATCGACGCCCTCGTCGACCGGCTGCGGACCACGTACACCCGGGTGGACGCGGCCCAGGCGCACGCGGAGTCCCTGACCGGGGCCCTGCTGGTCGACATCAGGTACCAGGCCCTGCGCGAGCGGGACGGACTCATCCCGGGCGCGCTGGTGGTCGAGCGCAACGAACTGGAATGGCGCCTCGACCCCGAAGGCTCCCACCGCCTCCCGGAGGCGGTGGACCACGACGTCCGCATCATCGTCATCTGCAACGAGGGCTACGCCTCCACCCTCGCGGCAGCATCCCTCCACGCCCTGGCCCTCCCCAACGCGACGGACCTCACGGGCGGCTTCCAGGCCTGGAAGGCGGCCGGCCTGCCCGTCGCTCATTGACGCACCGCTCAGCGCCGGCGCGCTTCCCGGGCTTCCCGGGCTTCGCGGCGCTGCGCCGGACTCCGTCCGTCGGTGGCCGGTCGGGTGGTGCGGCCACCGCCGCCCAGGGCGGTGGCCCGGTGCGCTGGTGCGGTTACTCCCCCGCCCAGTACGCGGCACGCACCTCCCCCTCCTCGAAGTCCCGGCGCGGCAGACGCAGTCCGAGGGACTCCTCCAGGGCGTGGAAGTACAGCTCGTAGGTGTTGGTCAGTTCGGGGTGGTCCAGCTCGGCGCGGCGAACGGCCCGGTTGAGGAAGTCCAGCTCGCCGCCCCGCAGATAGGGCGCGCGGCCGCGCTCGTACCAGAGCAGCTCCAGCATGCCCCAGCCGTCGTCGACGCGACGGCCGTCGCGCAGGTGGTCGAAGGTGTAGATGGCCTTCGCGGAGGTCGCGCTCAACCACACCCTCTCCGTGATCCCGAGCTCCGCCATCACCTTCTCCCTGTCGGCGAAGTTCCCCGGCGGCGTGTCGTGGTACAGGAGGAACGTCCACTCACCCGACTGCCCGAAACAGCAGCTCTCCCACGCGCGGTCCCCGTGGGCCCTGCCGTTGTCGGCGGCCTCCAGGTCCTTCAGGCGCGTACCGGCGGCGACCTGCGCGGGGTCGGCCCCGTACAGCAGGGCCAGTTGCTCGGGGTCGACGGTACGCCCGGGCTCCGCGCGGAAGAAGGCGAGCGTCGTGTACGGGTCCTGGTCCTTCCAGCGCCCGGCTATCCAGGCGAACCCCTCCAGCGGGTCGCGCCCACAGGCCTCGACCGTCCCCGGGTCGTCGAGGCCGCCTCCGCGGAACCGCCTGCCCCACACCGGATCGATCCGGTCCAGCGCACCGGCCGCCTCTTCGGGGCCGCCGCCGCGTCCGGTCATCGCGGCCTCGGCGATCAGGTACAGCACCTGGTCGAGGTCACGGGTCGCGAAGGCCTCCAGGTAGGGGCCGTAATGGCCGCGCACCGTGCCGTCCTCGTCCAGCAGCAGGCGCAGGTCGCCGTCCTCGGTCCCCTCGACGTCGGCCCAGGACTCCAGTTCGTCCGCCGAGAGCGCCACGGGCGGCAGCCCGAACGTGGCGAGCAGCTCGTGCCGCGCGGCCGTCCGCCGCCAGGCCTCCGCGAGGGTCCCCTCGGTGATCTTCATGACGCCAAGGTAGAAGGGGCCACTGACAACGCGCCGCCCCGGGCGGCGCGGCGCGGGCCGGGCGGCGCGGGTCGGCAGGGTCCTGACGAGACGGCCTATCCCTTGGCCGCCGCGAGGTCCACCGGGCGGGGCCGCATCGCCATCCGCCCGGCGAAGCCCGTGGCGCACAGCGCCACCAGCCCGGCCCCGCCCACGACCACCCCGTACACCAGCGGCAGCACCACCGCGGCCGCCGACCCGGTCATGCCCACGCTGAACGCGGTGAGGACCGCCAGCGAGATCCCCGACCCCAGCACCACCCCCATCAGGAGCACGGCCAGCGCCTCCACCCGCAGCATCCCCCGCACCTGCCGCCGCGTCGCCCCCGCGAGCCTCAGCATCGCGAACTCCCGCAGCCGCTCCCCCGTGGACATCGCCAGCGTGTTGGCCACCGCGATCGCGGTGAAGGCCAGGACGAGCCCCATGGCCAGCAGGTTGATCTCCGACCCGGCCGCCTGCCGCTCCGCCCGCGCGCCGTCCGCTTCGGCCGCGGACAACACGGCCACGCCCGGGTACTCCCGTACCGCCGAGGCGAGCACTTCCCGCGTCGCCGGACCCGCCACCAGCACGCTCGAAGCCAGCGGATCGTCGACGTGCGCGGCCATCAGGCCGTGCGGCAGCGTCACGTCCCCGAAGCCCAGCCCCCGCGCGTACACCGCGGACACGGTCAGGGTGACCGGCGTTCCGTCCCCCAGCGTCAGCGCGAGCGGGCTGCCCGGCTTCAGGCCCAGCTGGTCCGCGGCCAGTTCGCTCACCGCGACGCTCTGCTCCCCGAACCCCGCCAGGCTCCCGGCCGTCACCCCCGGGTCCCAGGTCCGGTCCAGCCCGGCCGGGGTCACGCCTTGCGCCGCGTACTTCGTCAGCCCCACCCGGATCGACGTGTGCACGATCTCGGTGGCCGCGAGGACCCCGGGGGTCCGGCGGATCCGCTCGGCGGCGGCGCCGGGAACCCCCGGCCCCCGTCCCTGGAGCACCCACTCGGCCCGTACTCCCTCACGGGCCTGCGCCCGGGCCGCGTCGCCGAGCGTCGGAGTGACGAAGAGGACGGTGCAGGCCATCCCGATCAGCAGGGTGAGCGGGGTGACCGCGGAGGCCATCCGGGTCGCGTTGCCGCGCAGGTTGGCGGTGGCCAGCCGGCCGCCCGGACCGGCCAGCCGCAGCGGCCCGGCGAGCAGTGCGGCCGCGCCCTTGACGATCAGCGGGCCGAGCAGCGAGACGGCTCCGGCGAGCACCACGACGGCGAGGAAGGTGACCGGAGTCGAGGCCGGTTCGGTGCGCAGCGTACTGAGTACGGCGACCAGCACCACCCCGGCGGCCAGCAGCAACGCCCCGGCGGTGAGCCGTGCCCACGCGGGCCGGTTCCGCTCGACGGCGGCCTCGGCCAGTGCTTCGGCGGGACGGACGCGGGCCACCCGCCGTGCGGTGATCCGGGCCGCGGCCCATGCCCCGAGCAGGCTCGCGCCGACGGCGGCGACCATCGGGAAGATCCCGGCGGTGCGCTCCAGGGTCACCGGGACGACCCCCGCGTCGACGAACCGGCCGTGCAGCCAGGCGGCCAGCGGCAGCCCGGCGAGGGCTCCGGCGATTCCGGCGGCGAGCCCCACGAGCAGCGCCTCGCGGCCGATCATGCGCCGCAGCTGCTTGGGGGTGGCGGCGATGGCGCGGAGCAGGGCGAGCTCGCGGTGGCGCTGCTGGATCGACAGGGAGAAGGTGCCGACGACCACCAGGACCGCAACCAGGAGCGAGGTACCGCCCATCGCGCCGCCCATGGAGACCAGCTTGATCCGGGCGCCGGCCGCGTCGAGGAATTCCACGGGGCCCCGCCCGTCTCCGGTGGCCACCTGCGCGGTGGTGCCGTGGAGCGCCTGGCGGATCCGCCCGGCCAGCTCGCCCGCGTCCACTCCGTCCCGGGGCAGTACCCCGATGGCGCTGACCCGGCCGTCGCGGGCGGCGAGCCGCTGCGCCTCGGCGTCGCCGAAGAACAGCGCGCTCTGGTGCGCGAGGCCCCCGCCGGCCGCGGCCGCGATCCCGCTGACCGTGTAGGTCTTGGGCGCGCCGGTGGACTGCACGGTGAGCTCGGAGCCGGGCTTCAGGGCTGCGCGGGCCGCGAGTCCGCGGTCGACGACGACCTCGTCCCCACCCTGGGGGGCGCGGCCCTCGGCCAGCGTGAAGGGGGTGAGCGCGGCCGAGCTCCAGGCGTGCCCGTACGAGGGCTTCGCGCCTTCGCCGCCGGGGCCGCCCCGGGTGAGCGGTACGGCCTGGAAGGTGAGCTCGGGGACGGCCCGCTCGACTCCGGGCACCGCGCGGACGGTGTCCACGGCGGTGGCCGGCAGCCAGGCCCGTTCGGCGACGGGCTTGGCCTTGTGCTTGGTTTTCGTTTTGCCCTTCTTCTCCTTGACCGTCGTCGCATGGACGTTCTGGTCGGCGGAGACGACCACCGGGGCGCCCGCGTAGCGCTCGGTGGCGATCGTCCCGCGGAGTCCCGTCTCCAGGAGGGTTCCGCAGGCGGTGACGAGGGCCGCCGCGCACAGCAGGGCGAGGAAGGCACCGAGGAAACCGGCTTTGCGGTCCCGGACGGTCTGGAGTGCGTAGCGCAGCATCATGGGGAAAACTCTGCCGCCGGGGCCGCGTTGAGACATTGGAGCGCCCCGGCGTCCTCGGCCGGGGGCTAACCCCACCCCACGCGATCCCGGCCCACCGCTCGGCCCCGTGTCACTCCGTCAGATCGTCGGCGTCCTCGCCCTCCGCCTCCAGCGCGCGACGGACCACCCGCAGGGCCATGCCTTCGGGGTACCCCTTGCGGGCGAGCATTCCGGCGAGGCGCCGGATCCGCTTGTCCCGCTCCAGGCCCCGGGTGGCGCGGAGCTTGCGCTCCACGAGCTCCCGGGCGGTCTCCTCCTCCTGGTCGGAGTCCAGCTGTTCCAGGGCCTCCTGTACGAGGGTGGGGGCCACCCCCTTGGTACGGAGCTCCTGTGCGAGCGCCCGGCGGGCCAACCCCCGACCCCGGTGCCGGGACTCGACCCAGGCCCCGGCGAAGGCGGCGTCGTCGATCAGGCCCACCTCCTCGAACCGGGAGAGGACCTGCTCCGACACCTCCTCGGGGATGTCCCGCTTGGCCAAGGCGTCCGCGAGCTGCCGCCGGGTGCGCGGCATCCCGGTGAGCAGGCGCAGACAGATCGCCCGCGCCTGCTCCTCGGGACTCTGGGGCGGCAGTTCCTGGCGGCCCTCGCGGCCTTCCCGGTCCTCCCGGCCCTCACGGCCCTCCGTACGACGGCCTCCCCGGCCGCCGCTCTCGCGGCGGCCCCGGCGACTGCCCTCGCGGCGGTCCTCAGCGCCGTCCGCGCCGTCGGTGCCGCCCCTTTCGTGCTCCCACACGGGTCAGCTCTTGGCGACGGCGGCCTTGACCGCGGTCTTGGCCTTCGACGCGGGAGCGGGCACCGCGGCGGTCTCGGCGGACGCGTCCGCGCCGGCCTCGGCCGTGGCGGCAGCCGCAGCGGTGTCCTTGCGGATACCGACGCCCAGCTTCTCCTTGATCTTGCGCTCGATCTCGTCGGACAGGGCGGGGTTGTCGCAGAGGAACTTCCGCGCGTTCTCCTTGCCCTGGCCGAGCTGGTCGCCCTCGTACGTGTACCAGGCACCGGCCTTGCGGACGAAGCCGTGCTCCACGCCCATGTCGATCAGGCCGCCCTCGCGGCTGATGCCGTGGCCGTAGAGGATGTCGAACTCGGCCTGCTTGAAGGGCGGCGCGACCTTGTTCTTGACGACCTTGACGCGGGTGCGGTTGCCGACCGCGTCCGTGCCGTCCTTGAGGGTCTCGATGCGCCGGATGTCGAGGCGCACGGAGGCGTAGAACTTCAGCGCGCGGCCACCGGTGGTGGTCTCCGGCGAGCCGAACATCACACCGATCTTCTCGCGGAGCTGGTTGATGAAGATCGCGGTGGTCTTGGACTGGCTGAGCGCACCGGTGATCTTGCGGAGGGCCTGGCTCATCAGACGGGCCTGGAGACCCACGTGCGAGTCGCCCATCTCGCCCTCGATCTCCGCGCGCGGCACGAGGGCCGCGACGGAGTCGATGACGATGAGGTCCAGCGCACCGGAGCGGACCAGCATGTCCACGATCTCCAGCGCCTGCTCGCCGGTGTCCGGCTGGGACAGGATGAGGTTGTCCGTGTCGACGCCGAGGGCCTTGGCGTACTCGGGATCGAGCGCGTGCTCGGCATCCACGAAGGCCACGGTGCCGCCGGCCTTCTGCGCGTTGGCCACGGCATGCAGCGTCAGGGTCGTCTTACCGGAGGACTCCGGCCCGTACACCTCGATCACACGGCCGCGCGGCAGCCCGCCGACACCGAGCGCGATGTCCAGCGCGGTCGATCCGGTGGGGATGACCTCGATGGGGTCGTTCGGCTTGTCGCCGAGACGCATCACGGCACCCTTGCCGAACTGCCGTTCAATTTGTGCGAGCGCGGCTTCGAGAGCCTTCTCGCGGTCGTTGCCTGCCATGGGTTCCACCCGATTTGCTTGAGTCGATCGCTTCACGCCATTGACGCTAACGCCTGCCACTGACAACGCGGTCCCACGTCCGTTTTGGCTGTGGATAACCAATGAGAATGCGTGTTCGATTTCCCTGTCAAGCGCGCCACGCCGGACCCGTCCGCCCCACCGGCTGCTGGCATGATCCACTCCCATGAAGGACACCGCGGACGACACCACATCCAGCATGTTCCCCGCCGGGCGCACCGCGCTCATCGTGCGGATGCCCGAAGCGGAACCCGCCGTCCGGGACTGGCGGGACCGGATCGACCCCGCGGCCCGGGCCGGGGCCGGGGTGCCGGCGCACGTGAGCGTGCTCTACCCGTTCCTCCCGGAGAGCCTGATCGACGCCTCGGTCCACGCCGGGATCGCCGCGGCCCTGAGCCCCCACCACGCCTTCGACCTGCGCTTCGAGCGGACCGGCCGGTTCCCGGGGATGCTCTACCTCGCCCCGGAGCCGGACGCCCCGCTGCGCCGGCTGACCCGCGCCATCACCGAGCGCTGGCCGGACATCCGCCCCTACGGCGGCCGCTACCCGGACCCGGCCCCGCACCTCACGGTGGCCCAGCGCGCCCGGGAGGCGGACCTGGACGCCGCCGAGGCTGACCTGCGCGACCGACTCCCCCTCGCCGCCCGCGTCCGCACCGTCGACCTGGTGGCCTACGACGGGACGGCCTGGCAGGAGCGCGCGAGCTTCACGCTGCGGGAGCCCGGAGAGTGACAACCCAGGGTTGACACCCAGCCGACTGTCAACCTAGGGTTGCACCCATGACGAACCCTTCGGTGGAACCCGTTCGCATGACCAATCCGGTACGCCTCGACGACCTGATCGAGGCCATCAAGAAGGTCCACACCGACACCCTGGAGCAGCTCAGCGGCGCAGTCGTGGCCGCCGAGGCCCTCGGAGACGTCGCGGACCACCTCATCGGCCACTTCGTCGACCAGGCCCGCCGCTCCGGCGCCTCCTGGACCGACATCGGCCGCAGCATGGGCGTCACCCGCCAGGCCGCCCAGAAGCGCTTCGTCCCCAAGGCCGACAAGGAGGGCGACGCCGGGCTCGACCCCAGCCAGGGATTCGGCCGCTTCACGCCCCGCGCCCGCAACGTGGTCGTGACCGCGCAGAACGAGGCCCGCGCCGCGAGCAACACCGAGATCCGCACCGAGCACCTCGTCCTCGGCCTGCTGGCCGAGCCCGACGGCCTCGCCGCCCGCGCCATCGCCGACCAGGGGGTCGCGGCCGACGACGTGCGCGCCGCCGCGACCGCGGGCCTGCCCCCGGCCGCGGCGGACCTCCCCGCCCTGGTCCCCTTCGACGCCTCCGCGAAGAAGGCCCTGGAGCTCACCTTCCGCGAGGCCCTGCGCCTCGGCCACAACTACGTGGGCACCGAGCACGTCCTGCTCGCGCTCCTGGAGCTGGAGAACGGAACGGGTCCGCTCAGCGGCCTCGGCGTGGACAAGGACGCCGTCGAGAACTGGGTCAACGACGCCCTGGCAGCCGTACTCGCCTCCGCGGACGAGGCCGGGAAGTAGAGGCGTCCGCATCGCCGGTCAGCGCGTACCGCTTCACGTACGCGCCGAGGAAGGCCTGCATCGTGGCGACGGCCGGGATCGCGATGAGCGCCCCGACCGCGCCCAGCAGGGCAGTGCCCGCGATGACCGACCCGAAGGCCACCGCAGGGTGGATGTCCACCGTCTTCGACGTCAGCTTCGGCTGGAGCACGTAGTTCTCGAACTGCTGGTACACCACCACGAATCCGAGGACGTACAGCGCGTACCAGGGGTTGACCGTGAAGGCGAGCAGCATCGGCAGCGCACCCGCCAGGTAGGTGCCGATGGTGGGGATGAACTGCGACACCAGCCCCACCCACACCGCGAGCGCGGGCGCGTACGGCACGCCCAGCACCGCGAGGACGATGTAGTGCGCGATCCCGGAGATCAGCGCCATCAGCCCGCGCGAGTAGAGGTACCCGCCCGTCTTGGTGACGGCGATCTCCCACGCCCGCAGCACCTCCGCCTGCTTCCTCGGCGGCAGTACGGAGCACAGCGCGCGGCGCAGTCGCGGCCCGTCGGCGGCGAAGTAGAAGGAGAACAGACCGATCGTCAGCAGCTTGAACAGTCCGCCGAGCACCGTGGCGGACACGTCGAGCACGCCGCTCGCGCTGTTCTGCACGTACTTCTGCAGCCAGTCGGAGTGCAGCAGGCTGTCCTGGATGTCCAGCCGGGACAGGTCCGTGTGGAAGGTGTCGTTGATCGAGCCGATCAGCGAGTCGAGATAGCCGGGGAAGCCTTCCACCAGGTCGACGATCTGAGCGGCGAGGACCGAGCCGAGCAGGACGACGAATCCGACGGCCGCGACGAACACCCCGAGGAACACCAGGAAGGTGGCGAGCCCGCGGCGCATGCCGCGGGCCGCCATCCGGGCCACGGCCGGTTCTATCGCGAGCGCGAGGAAGAACGCGATCAGGATGTTGACGAGCAGCCCGATGAGCTGGTGGAACGCCCAGCTGCCGAGCTGGAAACAGGCCACCAGGGCCAGTACGAGAACCACCGCGCGCGGCAGCCAGCGCGGCATCCGGGCATCCGCCGGAGCCGCTGCCGGATCCCCTGCGGAGCCGGGCGGCGAGGGAGGGCCCGCGCCGGGCCCCGACCCCCCGGCGTCTCCCGTTGCGGGGCCTGCGGCCGGCGGGTCCGCCGGTGCCTGCGGGCCGGCCGGCGGCGCGCTCCGGGGGTCTTCGTGCCGGTCGGTCGTCTCATCACTGGCTGCCACGCCGACCAGTCTGTCCCACCGGCGCCGCGAAGCACGAAGCGGTCGCCGCGGCCGCTCCCCCGCGGGGCGGACCGGACGCCGCTCCGGCGTCGGGCCCGCGGGCGAACCGGCCGGCAGGACGCACCGCGGCTAGCGCAGCGAGGCGGGCACGTCCACCGCCGAACACACCGCGCGCCACACGTCCTTGGTCTCCCAGCCCGCGTCCAGCGCTTCGTGGACCGTACGTCCCCCGAGCTCCGTCATGACGTGGTCCCGCGCGAAGGAGTCCGCGTAGCCCGCACCGAAGTGCTCGGCCATCCGCTCCCAGAAAATCGTCAACCGCATGCCTCCAGTATCCCGCCCCGGAGAGTGCACCCTCCCCGTTCGGGCCACTTCGGCGCAGCCGGGGCCCCTACGGTTCCTGGCATGCCTGGAGACGAAGCGTGCGCCCCGGCGGCGACGACCGCAACGACCGCGCCGAGCGCACCGACGGCGACGAGCGCACTGGCCCGCGCCGAGCAGTTCATCTGGCTCACGGCCCGCGTGCTGGAGCAGCGGCGGTTCGCGTTCCACTTCCTCGGCGGGGACGCGGACCCGGTCGATGCCGCCCTCGGCGCCTACCTCGGCGGCGACGACGGATACGGCCACGCCCTCGACCCGGATCTGCGCGGTCCGCTGAGCCACCCGCTGCACACCGCCCACGCCCTGCGCGTCCTGGACGGCCTGGGCCGCTGCGCCGGACAGCGCATCGAGCGGCTCTGCGCCCACCTGACCCGGGTCTCCACCGCGGACGGGGCGCTTCCGGCGACCGCTCCCGCCTCCGGCGGCTACCCGGCGGCCCCCTACCACCCGCTGCACGACGATCCGCCGGGCGACCTGCTGGCCACCGGCCCCGTCGTGGGGATCCTGCACCGCAACCGGGTGTGGCACGCGTGGCTGTTCCGGGCGACGGACTACTGCTGGGACCGGGTGGAGAACCTGCGCCACTGGAACCCGTACGAGGTCCAGAGCGCGGTGGCCTTCCTGGACGGGGTGCCCGACCGGGCCCGGGCCACGGCGGCCTCCGACCGGCTGGGGCGCTTCGTCCGCGAACAGCGGCTCGTCGTACTGGACCCCGCGCGGCAGGACGCGAACCCGCCGGTCCCCGGCCACGCGCCGGACGAGCACCTGTACCCGTACGATTTCGCCCGCCGCCCGGAGTCCCTCGCCCGCGGCTGGTTCACGGACGCGGAGCTGTACGGCTCGCTGCGCTTCCTCGCCGACCTGCAGCAGCCGGACGGCGGCTGGCCGGAGCACCGCGGGGCGTGGGCGCCGGGCAGCTCGCTGGAGCGGCGCCCGATCGCCACGCTGGAGGCACTGCTGACCCTGCGCGCGTACGGCCGGCTCCCCGGCCCTAGCCTCCCAGGGCCCGCAGCCCCGCGGTGACGGCGACGGCCGCAGCGACCACGACGAGGAACGGGGCCCGCAGCAGCAGCGCGACCGCGGCGGCCGCGAGCCCGGCGGCGCGGGCGTCGAGCACGAGTTCCTGCCCGGTGGCGAAGGTCTGCTGCGCGGTGAGCGCGGCGAGCAGCGCGACCGGCAGGAGCGCGGCGAGCTTGCGCACCGCGGGCCGCTCCAGGGCTCCGGCGGGGACGAGCAGCCCGGCGAGCTTCACGGCGTAGCAGCCGACGACGGTGAGCCCGATGGCGATCCAGACGTTCACGAGCGGCGTCCCTTCATCCACAGCACGATCGGCGCGGCCAGGGCCGCGATCAGCACGGGCACCCCGGCGGGCAGCAGGGGCAGCAGGCCCAGCCCGAGGACGAGGGCGAGCCCGGCGACGGCCCGCTCGGTGCCGGTCTTCAGCATCGGCGCGAGCAGCGCGAGGAACACGGCGGGCCCGGCGGCGTCCAGCCCCCACGCCCTGGTGTCCCCGATGGCCTCGGCGCCGAGCGCGCCGAGCAGCGTGGTGAGGTTCCACAGGACGTAGAGGCTCAGCCCGGTCACGGTGAACCCGAGCCGCGCGGACTTCCGGTCGGGCTGGGCCAGGGCCACGGCGGTGGTCTCGTCGATCACCCAGTGCGCGGCGAACGGGCGCACGCCCTTGGGGAGCGCGAGCAGCTGGGACAGCCGCAGCCCGTAGAAGGCGTTGCGGGTCCCGAGGAAGAAGGCCCCGGCGGCGGCCGTGAACGGATTCCCGCCGGCGGCCAGTGCTCCGACCAGCGCGAACTGCGAGGCCCCGGTGAACACCAGCAGGCTCAGCACGCACGCCTGCAGGGTGCTGACCCCGGACCCGGCGGCGGTCACCCCGAAGGCGAACCCGGACAGCCCGACCGCCACTCCGACGCCGAGCGCGTCCCGGACCACGGCGGCACGCGGCTTGTCCACCGCGGGCGCCCCCGCGGGCGCCCCGCCGGGGACCTCCCGATCGGGTCCTTCTCGTATGATCATCCGCTGTTCTCCCACGCCCCGAAATTACGTGGGTCACGCCATCCCGGTCTTGTACGTTCTTGCACCATGCACGAAGTGATCAAGGAAATGGCGGACCGGCTGGCCGAGGTGCCCGGCGTCCGCGGAGTCATGCTCGGCGGCAGCCGGGCCCGCGGCGAGCACCGCCCCGAATCGGACTGGGACCTCGGCGTCTACTACCGCGGCCCCCTCGACATCGCCGCGCTGGACGCGCTGGCCGGACCGGACGTGGAGGTGGCCGGCCCGGGCGGCTGGGGCCCCTGGGTCAACGGCGGAGCCTGGCTGCGCGTCGACGGCGTGGCGGTGGACTGGATCCTGCGCGACCTGGACCGGGTGGAGCGGGTCTGGCAGGACTGCCGCGAGGGCCGCTACGAGGTGGGCGTGCAGCCGGGGCACCCGCTCGGCTTCTGGTCCCCCTGCTATCCGGGCGAGGTGGCCCTGGGCCAGGTCCTCGCGGACCCGTCGGGCCAACTGACAGCGCTGCGCACCTCGGTCTCGGCCTACCCGGAGCCGCTCCGGGACGCCCTGCTGGCCGGTGCCTGGGAGGCGGAGTTCCTCGCCGCGGGCGCCGCGAAGGGCGCGGCCCGCGCGGACGCCCTGTACGTCTCCCTGTGCCTGTCCAAGGCCTTCGGCATCCTCGTCCAGGCCCTGTACGCGGCAGACCGCCGCTGGTGCCTCAACGAGAAGGGCGCCCTGGCCGCCGCCGAGCTCCTGCCGTCCGCGCCACCCGCCTTCGGCAAGCGCGTACGGACCCTGCTGGGCGCGCAGGGCACCACCCCCGAGTCCCTGACGGCAACGGTGACCGAGGCCCGCACCCTGATCGAGGAGACCCGCGCGGCACTGGCGTCCTAGCTCCGGCCCCTAACCGGCCGCCCGCCCCCGCCGGTACGCCCCCGGGGGTACGCCCACGATGCGGGTGAAGTGCCGGTTCAGGTGCGGCTGGTCGGTGAAGCCGACGGTGACGGCCGCCTCCGCCGGCGGGATCCCCGCGTCGAGCAGCCGGCGCGCCCGCCGGACCCGGGCGTCGGTCAGCCAGGTGTGCGGGGGCATGCCGTACCGGTCCCGGAAGGCCCGCAGCAGGGCGAAGGGGCTCGTGCCCAGCTCCGCCGCGAGCTGCTCCAGGGACGGGGGCTCCCCCATCCGCTCCTCCAGCACGGCCCGGGCCCGCTCCGCGTCGGCGGCGCCCGCGCGGCCCGCCGTACGGGCGGGCAGCGGCCCGGCGTGCCGGGTCAGCATCCGGGCCACCACCCCGCGCAGCAGGGTGTCGGCGGCCAGCGCGTTGCCGGCCTCGGCGGCCCGGTGGACCTCGGTGATGGCCCGCGAGGCCTGCGGGTCGGCGACCATGTCGGCGGTGAAGCCGGGGGTCCCGCGCAGGGTCCCGATCTCGGTGGCGACCTCGGTGATCAGCGCCCGGGAGGGGTAGAGGGTGGCGTAGGCCCAGCCCTCGGGGACCCCGGCGCGGGCGGTGTGCGGGACCTCGGGGTTGATCAGGACCACGCTGCCGGGCCCGGCGCGCAGGGTGTCCCCCGGCAGGCCGATCTCCTCGACGCCGCCGGTGACGGCCGCGATGACGTACCCGTCGTGGGCGTGGCGCGGGAAGGTGTGGCGCACGTAGTGGGCACGCAGGAGGTCCAGCCCGGGCAGTTCCGCGTACTGCCAGTGCCGCGCCCACTCCCGGCGGCCCTCGTCCGCTCCGGTCCCCGTGCCCATCCCCCCATTCTGCGCCCGGCCCGGCCGGGGTGTTTCCACAGGTCCGGCCGGTTGTCAGTGGGCGGGTGCACGATGGGGGCATGTCCGGTACCGCGCTCGACTCGTTCTCCCCCGCGACCCGTTCTTGGTTCACGGGGGCCTTCGTCTCACCCACCGCCGCCCAGGAGGGCGCCTGGCGGGCCATCGGTGCGGGCTCGGACGTGCTGGTGGTGGCCCCCACCGGCTCCGGCAAGACCCTGGCCGCCTTCCTCGCCGCCCTCGACCAGCTCGCCTCGGCCCCGCCCCCGGCCGATCCGAAGAAGCGCTGCCGGGTGCTGTACATCTCGCCCCTGAAGGCCCTGGCGGTGGACGTGGAGCGAAACCTCCGCAGCCCGCTGACCGGTATCCGGCAGGAATCGGTGCGCCTGGGCCTGCCCGAGCCCGAGATCCGGGTCGGCATCCGCTCCGGCGACACCCCGCCGGCCGAGCGGCGCGCGTTGGTGACCCGGCCGCCGGACATCCTGATCACCACGCCCGAGTCGCTGTTCCTGATGCTGACCTCGGCCGCCCGCGAGGCCCTGGCCGGGATCGAGACGGTGATCCTGGACGAGGTGCACGCGGTCGCCGGGACCAAGCGCGGCGCCCATCTCGCGCTGTCCCTGGAGCGGTTGGACGAGCTGCTGCCCCGCCCCGCGCGCCGGATCGGCCTGTCGGCGACGGTCCGCCCGGTGGAAGAGGTGGCCCGCTACCTCGCTCCGCGCGGCAAGGTGGAGATCGTCCAGCCGCCCTCGACCAAGGAGTTCGACCTGTCGGTGGTCGTTCCGGTCGAGGACATGGGCGAGTTGGGCGGCTCCCCCGCCACCGAGGGCAAGGAGGGCGGCGACAAGCCCTCCATCTGGCCGCACGTGGAGGAGCGGATCGCCGATCTGGTCCAGGCCCACCGGTCCACCATCGTGTTCGCCAACTCCCGCCGCCTCGCCGAGCGCCTGTGCAACCGGCTCAACGAGATCGCGTACGAGCGGGCCACCGGCGGCCCGCTGCCCGAGGGCCCGCCCCCGGCCGAGATCATGGCCCAGTCGGGCGCCGCCCAAGGTGCTCCGCCTCTGATGGCCCGCGCCCACCACGGCTCGGTCTCCAAGGAGCAGCGGGCGCTGGTGGAGGAGGACTTGAAGGCGGGCCGGCTGCCCGCCGTGGTCGCCACGTCGAGCCTGGAGCTCGGCATCGACATGGGTGCGGTGGACCTCGTCATCCAGGTGGAGTCCCCGCCGTCGGTGGCCTCCGGGCTACAGCGGGTGGGCCGGGCCGGGCACCAGGTGGGCGCGGTCTCCACCGGAGTCGTCTTCCCCAAGTACCGGGGCGACCTCGTCCAGGCGGCCGTGGTCACCGAGCGGATGCGCACGGGCTCGATCGAGTCCCTGCGGATCCCCTCCAACCCGCTGGACGTCCTCGCCCAGCAGCTCGTCGCGATGACCGCGATGGACACCTGGCAGCTGGACGACCTGCTCGCCCTGGTGCGCCGGGCGGCCCCCTTCGCGGCGCTGCCCGACTCGGCCTTCACGGCGGTCCTGGACATGCTGGCCGGCCGCTATCCCTCGGACGCGTTCGCCGAGCTCAGGCCCCGGGTGGTGTGGGACCGCGTCGCCGGTACGATCACCGGCCGGCCCGGCGCCCAGCGGCTCGCGGTCACCTCCGGCGGCACCATCCCGGACCGCGGACTCTTCGGCGTCTTCCTGGCCGGGTCGGACCCCAAGAAGGGCGGGGGCCGGGTCGGCGAGCTCGACGAGGAAATGGTCTACGAGTCCCGCGTCGGCGACGTCTTCACCCTGGGCACCACCTCCTGGCGGATCGTGGACATCACCCGCGACCGCGTCCTGGTCACCCCCGCCCCCGGTGTTCCGGGCCGCCTCCCGTTCTGGAAGGGCGACCAGCTGGGCCGCCCGCTGGAACTGGGCCGCGCCGTCGGCGCGTTCCTGCGCGAGCTCGGCGGCCTCACCACCGAGGACGCCCGCCTGCGCCTGCTCGCGGCGGGCCTGGACGCATGGGCCGCCGAGAACGTCCTGTCCTACCTCGCCGAACAGCGCGAGGCCTGCGGCCACGTACCGGACGACCGGACCATCGTCGTCGAGCGGTTCCGCGACGAGCTCGGCGACTGGCGGGTCGTCGTCCACTCCCCCTTCGGCGCCCAGGTGCACGCCCCCTGGGCGCTGGCGCTCGGCGCCCGCCTCTCCGAGCGGTACGGGATGGACGCGCAGGTCATGCACGCGGACGACGGCATCGTGCTGCGCCTCCCGGACGCCGACCTGCTGAGCATGGACCTGGACCTGCTGGACCACGACCCGGCACGGAACAACTCCTCCGCCTCCTTCACCTCCTTCGACTTCGACGACGAGAAGCCCCCGCTGGGCGCGGCGGACGTGACCTTCGACCACGGCGACATCCAGCAGATCGTCACCGACCAGGTGGGCGGTTCCGCGCTGTTCGCCTCCCGCTTCCGCGAGTGCGCGGCCCGCGCCCTGCTCCTCCCGCGCCGCAATCCCGGCAAGCGCACCCCCCTGTGGCAGCAGCGCCAGCGCGCCTCGCAGCTGCTTCAGGTGGCCTCCGAGTTCGGTTCGTTCCCGATCGTGCTGGAAGCCGTACGGGAATGCCTGCAGGACGTCTTCGACGTGCCGGGCCTGACCGAGCTGATGGGGGACATCGAGGCACGCCGGGTCCGCCTCGTCGAGGTCACGACGCCCGAGCCCTCCCCCTTCGCCCGCTCCCTCCTCTTCGGCTACGTCGCCCAGTTCCTCTACGAGGGCGACTCGCCCCTCGCCGAGCGCAGGGCGGCCGCGCTGTCGCTGGACTCCCGGCTGCTGGCCGAGCTGCTCGGCCAGGCCGAGCTCCGCGAACTGCTCGACGCGGACGTGCTGACGGAGCTGGAGCGGGAGCTCCAGTGGCTGACCGAGGACCGACGGGCCAAGGACGCCGAGTCGGTGGCCGACCTGCTGCGCCTACTGGGCCCGCTCACCCCGGCGGACCTGGCCGCCCGCGGGGCGGAGGCGGAGTGGGCGCCGTCCCTCGCCGCCTCCCGCCGGGCGATCCGGGTCCGGATCGCCGGCGAGGACCACTGGGCGGCCGTCGAGGACGCCGGCCGGCTGCGCGACGCGCTGGGCACGGCGCTCCCGGTGGGCGTCCCGGAGGCGTTCACCGAGCCGGTGAAGGACCCGCTCGGCGACCTCCTGGCCCGGTACGCCCGCACCCACGGCCCCTTCACCACGGTCACCGCCGCCGCCCGCTTCGGGCTCGGCACGGCCGTGACGGACGGAGCGCTGCACCGGCTCGCCGCGGCCGGGCGGGTGGTGCAGGGCGAGTTCCACCCGGCGGGCATCGGCCAGGAATGGTGCGACGCCACGGTTCTCCGACGGCTGCGGCGACGCTCCCTCGCCGCCCTGCGCCAGGAACTGGAGCCGGTCCCTCCCGCTTCCCTCGCCACCTTCCTCCCCCAGTGGCAGCACCTGGGCGGAGCCCTGCGCGGCATCGACGGCCTGGCCCGCGCGATCGAACAGCTCCAGGGCGCCGCGGTTCCCGCCTCCGCCCTCGAGCGCCTGATCCTCCCCTCCCGCGTGGCGGACTATTCCCCCACCCTCCTGGACGAGCTCACCACCACCGGCGAGGTCGTCTGGGCCGGCGCGGGCGCCCTCCCGGGCAAGGACGGCTGGGTCTCCCTCTACCTCGCGGAGGCCGCCCCCCTCCTCCTCCCGCCCCCGCACCCCCTGGAGCTCTCCCCGCTCCACGAAGCGGTCCTCTCCGCCCTCTCCGGCGGCTTCGGCCTGTTCTTCCGCCAGCTCACGGACCGGGTCCGCGCGCAGCACCCGGACGCATCGGACGCGGACCTCTCCTCCGCCGTCTGGGACCTGGCGTGGTCGGGCCGCCTGACCAACGACACCCTGGCCCCCCTGCGCTCCCTCCTCGGCTCGGGCCGCACGGCGGGCGCCACCGCCCACCGCGCCCGCCGGACGATCCCCCGCGGCCGTTACGGCACCCTCAGCGGCCCTTCTTCCCGTACGGGCCCGCCCACGGTGTCGGGCCGCTGGTCCCTGCTCCCGGTCCACGCCCCGGACCCGACCCACCGCGCACACGCCCTGGCCCGCACCCTGCTCGACCGCCACGGGGTGGTGACCCGGGGTGCGGTGGCCGCGGAAGGCGTGGAGGGCGGCTTCAGCGCGGTCTACCGGGTCCTGTCCGCCTTCGAGGACAGCGGCCAGGCCCGCAGGGGCTACGTGGTCGAAGGCCTGGGTGCGGCCCAGTTCGCCATGGACGGCGCGGTGGACCGCCTCCGCGCCGCCGAGCGGACGCCGCCCCCTCTTGCCGCAGTGGTCCTCGCCGCCGCCGACCCGGCGAACGCCTACGGCGCCGCCCTCCCCTGGCCGGAGCCCCCGACCGGCGCCACCCACAAGCCGGGCCGCAAGGCGGGCTCCCTGGTGGTCCTGGTCGACGGCGAACTCACCCTCTACCTGGAGCGCGGCGGCAAAACCCTCCTCGCCTGGCCCGACCCGGAAGACCCCCGCCTCACAGCCGCCCTGACGGCCCTCACCACGGCGTCCCGCAACGGCACCCTCCCCACCCTCACGGTGGAACGCATCAACGCCGCCCCCTCCCTCACCTCCCCCTACGCCCCACCCACGGAAGCCTCCGGCTTCCACGCCACCCCCCAAGGCCTCCGCCTCCGCCACTAACCCCAAACCGGGCCCGAGCCACAGCCCAGAAACGAGAACCGAGCCGCACCCGGGAAACGAACCCCAGAACACGCCCCAGCAACGAGGGCCCGGTACACGACCACACAACCCCGGAAATCCAACCCCCCACCCGACCCGAGCACCGGGCCCGACGACAGCCCCGGGAACGGCCCGAGGGCAGGCCCGGGGCGGCTCCGGGGGACGAGTCCAGGAGCAGCCCAGGGCGGGTCCGGGGGGCCGGAGGCCGATCCGGGGCGGGTCCGGGCGCAGCCCCGAGGAAGGCCCGGCGGCCGATCCGCGGCGCAGCCCCGAGGGAACGGGTCCGGGGCGGGCCCGGAGGCCGACCCGATGAACGGGTCCGGGGCACAGCCCCAAGGAAGGCCCGGCGGCCGATCCACGACGCAGCCCGAGGGAACGCGTCCGGGGCGGGCCCGGAGGCCGACCCGATGAACGGGTCCGGGGCACAGCCCTAGGAAGGCCCGGAGGCCGATCCACGGCGCAGCCCGAGGGAACGGGTCCGGGGCACAGCCCTAGGAAGGCTCGGAGGCCGATCCACGGCGCAGCCCGAGGGAACGGGTCCGGGGCACAGCCCCAAGCCGGGGTCCGGGGCACAGCCCCGGGGAACGGAGGAAGGGCGGGGCGGGGAGCAAGCACCGCGCAGCGGAGCCCCGGCCGCACCCCACGAGCCCGACTCCGCAGGAGAATGGACGCATGCCCGAAGGCGACACCGTCTACCGCACCGCAGCCCGGCTCCGCGAAGCCCTCGCGGGCAAGGAACTCACCCGCTCCGACCTCCGCGTCCCCCGCTTCGCCACCGCAGACCTCACCGGCTTCACCACCCTGGAAGTCGTCCCCCGGGGCAAGCACCTCCTCATGCGCTTCGGCCCCCCGCCGGCACCCGACACCGAAGCAGGAACCGGCACCGACCCAGGAGCCACCCCCCACCCCCGCCTCACCCTGCACACCCACCTCCGCATGGACGGCACCTGGCGCATCCTCCCCACCACCCCCCGCACCACCGGCACCCCCACCCCACCCCGCCCACCCCGCCCGCCGGGCCCCGCCCACGAAATCCGCGTCATCCTCGCCACCGCCGACCACACCGCCTTCGGCTACCGCCTCCCCGTCGTCGAACTGCTCCGCACCGCCGACGAGCACCGCGCCGTCGGCCACCTCGGCCCCGACCTCCTCGGTCCCGACTGGGACGAGGCCACCGCCGCCGCGAACCTCCTCGCCGCCCCCGCCCGCCCCCTGGGCGAAGCCCTCCTCGACCAGCGCAACCTGGCCGGCATCGGCAACGTCTACAAGGCCGAGCTCTGCTTCCTCGCCCAGGTCACCCCCTGGACCCCGGTGGGCGATCTACCGCCCCGCACCCTCCCCCGGCTCGCGGCCGCCGCGCACCGGCTCCTCGACGCGAACAAGGCCCGCCGCCGCAACACCACCGGCAGCCTCCGCCCCGGCCAGGACCTGTTCGTCTACGGCCGCGCCCACCGCCCCTGCCTGCGCTGCGGCACCCCCGTCCGCGAGGCTCCGCAGGACGACCGGCCCACGTACTGGTGTCCTCGTTGCCAATCCGGCCCGACGCCTTAGTTGACGCCCCGTCAGATACGGTCGTACCGTCCCCGCATGCCTACACCCAGCGCGTACGAACTCACCGGCCGCACCGCTCTGATCACCGGCGCCGCCAGCGGCATCGGCCGGGCCACCGCCGTACTCCTCGCCGAGGCCGGAGCCGCCGTGCACTGCGCGGACCGCGACGCCCAGGGCCTCGAGGAGACAGTCGAACTGATCGCCAAGGCCGGCGGCCGGGCCACCGCCCACCCCCTCGACGTGACCGACCGCGCCGCGATCAAGGCGGCGATCGCCCAGGCCGGTCCGCTCGACATCACCGCCGCGATCGCCGGGATCATGCACAGCAGCAGCGTTCTGGAGACGTCCGACGAGGACCTCGACCGGGTCCTGGACATCAACTTCAAGGGGGTGCTGCGCACCTGCCAGGAGGCGGCCCGCGCCATGATCGCGGCCGGCCGGCCCGGTTCGATCATCACCATGGCCTCCGGCGCCGTGGACGCCGCCCAGCCCGGCCTGCTCTGCTACAGCGCCGCCAAGGCCGCCGTCGTCCAGCTGACCAAGACGCTCGCCACCGAGGCCGGCCCGCATGGCATCCGTGTCAACGCCGTCGCGCCCGGTTGGATCCGCACCCCGATGACCGGCCGACACAGCCCCGAGGTCCAGGAGCAGACCGAGGCGATGATGACGCGGATGTCCCCGCTGCGCCGCGTGGGCGAGCCCGAGGACATAGCCCAGGCAGTGCTCTACCTCGCCTCGGACGCCTCCTCCTTCATGACGGGCCAGATCCTTCGCCCGAACGGAGGAGTCGCCATGCCCTGGTAACCAACCACCCGTCGCCCGACCACCCGGGCCTCGACCACCCGGCCCGATCCACCCGCCACCCGGCCCCCAGGCCCGGAAACCCGCCACCGGCCACCGTCACCCGACGACCAGGCCCACGATCACCAAGCCCCCGACGACCCGCCCCCCGGCTCCCCGCCCCCCGACGGCACCACCCCCGGCTCCCCGACCGCCACCGACCCGTCAGCAGCCCGCTCCCCACCGTTGCCCCCGGCTCCGCCGCCACCCCCGCCACCACGACCACCCGCCGCCCCCCGGCGGCGACGACCACCCGCCGGCCCCGGCACGCAGTGCACCGGCAGCAGCCCCAGCCCCCACCCCCCGACGGCGACCGCACCCTCCACCGGCCCGGCCTCGGCCGGAGCCAGCACGAGCCGCAGCACGGCCCACCACCACAGGACGCCCACCGACAGCGCGAGGGCCAGACCCACGGGTATACCCAGCAACCGCCGCACGGCCACCTCCAGGGGCCGGAGACCCGAACGGGCCCATCCTCCCGCACCCCGCCCGCACCCGCACCCCCTCGCGCCCGCACCAGAACCAGAGCCGGGACCACACCCGCACCCGGGACCACACCCGCACCCGGAACGGCAAGAAGCCCCGCCCGGCACCCAAGGGGCACCGGCCGGGGCTCCGGCCACACTCATACGCTCAGCACGCACGCATCACGCGGCTACGACATTCACCGCTTCCACGGGCGCCTTGATGGTCACCCGTTCCGGGCCACCCGTGACCGAGGCCACGGATACCGAATTGAGCATCGGGCGGACCGGTGCGGACACCGGTTCGCTCGCCGCGGCGGACTGGGCCAGCTCGGCGAGCGAAAGCTCGTCGCTGACTTCCCGCATCAGCTCTGACATCCGTACGTCAAGCGCGTCGCAGATCGCGGAGAGCAGCTCGGAAGATGCCTCCTTCTGCCCCCGCTCCACCTCGGAGAGATAGCCGAGCGAAACCCGGGCGGACGAGGAGACTTCGCGCAGAGTACGGCCCTGGCGCTGGCGCTGCCGACGCAGCACGTCACCCAGCAGGCGACGGAGCAGAATCATCGGTGGCTCCCTCCTCTGACCGTGTAGCCGTAACCTTCACGCCCCACCGTACCGCCTCGCGCGGCGGCCGTGCGGGGAGCGATGTCGTGTTCACTCAGGGCTGCAAACATCAATTCCCCCCGTCCTGTTCCGTATCCTGCCCCCGCAGATTGTCGCGGAGTTCGCTCGCGAGCAGCTCGAGCACTGTCCGTGCACTCTCCCTACGGATTTCCGCGCGGGAGCCTTTCAACCTCAGCCGGGCCGTTTTCCTGCCCCCGGGACCCGCCACGGCGATGAAAACGGTGCCCACCGGCTGCCCGTCCTGCGGCTCGGGACCGGCCACTCCGGTGGTCGCGATGCCCCAGGAGGCGCCGAGCACGCGCCGCACTCCGGCGGCCATCTCCTCCGCGACCTGCGGGTTCACCGCACCCTCGGCCTCGAGCAGCCCGGCGTCCACACCGAGCACCTGGTGCTTCAGCTCGGTCGCGTACGCCGTGACGGACCCGCGGAACGACTTGGAGGCGCCGGGGACGGCCGTGAGTTCCGCGGCGACCATGCCGCCGGTCAGCGACTCCGCCACAGCAACCGTACCGTTACTCTCCGCGAGGAGTCGCAGCACATCGGCCGCAACCGCCCCAGTGTCCCCATCGGCCCCTGCGGCATTCCGCACGGCTTCACCGGCCACCGAAGAACCGCCCGTCTCTTGCAGCACCGCGCCATCCCCCGGCAGGTTCACCGCGCGGCACGCTCCGCGGCGAGGCCCTTGCGCCGGAGCACGACGGCCTGCCGGATGTAGTCCAAACCGGTGACGACGGTCAGGACGACGGCGACCGCCATCACCCAGAACCGCAGCGTCGCCAGCGGCCCGGTCAGCGCGAGCACGTACATGCCCACGGCCGTGCCCTGGGCCAGGGTCTTCAGCTTCCCGCCCCGGCTCGCCGGAATCACTCCGTACCTGATGACCCAGAAACGCATGAGCGTGATCCCGAGTTCCCGGCCGAGGATCACCCCGGTGACCCACCAGGGCAGATCGCCGAGCCAGGACAGACACACCAATGCCGACCCCATGATCGCCTTGTCGGCGATGGGGTCGGCGATCTTCCCGAAGTCGGTAACCAGATTGTACGTACGGGCCAGATGCCCGTCGAAGATGTCGGTGATCATGGCGACGGCGAACGCCGCCCACGCCAGCGCCCGCCAGACGGGGTCGTAGCCCCCGTCGGCGAGCAGCAGCATCACGAATCCCGGCACCAGGACCAGCCGGATCATCGTCAGGATGTTGGCGATGTTCCACAGGCTGGCCTGATTGACCGCCGCGGCGCCCAGCTTCGCGCCGGGCGCGGGCCGGCGGCCGGTCCCGCCCGCCGCAGATGCCGGGGCTCCGGTCATCCGGCCGCCTCCTCAAGATCCACGCCCAGGGGCTCCGCCACGAGGTCCACACCCAGGGTGCCGACCACCTTCGCGGTGACGATACGCCCCGGGACCAGGCCCGCGCCGTCCGTGAAGACGACCTGGCCGTCGGTCTCGGGCGCCTGGTGGGCGGCGCGCCCGTAGGCTCCCTCGCCGTCCTCCGCCTCGTCGATCGGGACGACCGTCTCGACGAGCACCTCCAGCGTCTCCCCGATCCGCTCCTCCGCGCGCTGCGAGGTGAGCTCCTCGGCGAGGCGCTGCATGTGGGCGAGGCGCTCGGCGATGGTGTCGGCGTCCAGCTTGTTCTCGTACGTGACGGCCTCGGTGCCGTCCTCGTCGGAGTAGCCGAAGACACCGATGGCGTCGAGCCGCGCGCTGGTGAGGAAGCGCTCCAGCTCGGCGAAGTCCGACTCCTTCTCGCCGGGGAAGCCGACGATGAAGTTGGACCGGACGCCGGCCGTCGGGGCCTTGCTGCGGATGGTGTCCAGCAGCTCCAGGAACCGGTCGGTGTCACCGAAGCGGCGCATGGCGCGCAGCACGTCGGGGGCCGAGTGCTGGAAGGAGAGGTCGAAGTACGGGACGACCTTGGGGGTCGAGGTGAGTACGTCGATCAGGCCGGGTCGCATCTCGGCGGGCTGGAGGTAGCTGACGCGGACGCGCTCGATGCCGTCCACCTCGGCCAGCTCGGGCAGCAGGGTCTCCAGCAGGCGGATGTCGCCCAGGTCCTTGCCGTACGAGGTGTTGTTCTCGGAGACCAGCATGATCTCCTTGACGCCCTGCTCCGCGAGCCAGCGCGTCTCGCCCAGCACGTCGCTGGGGCGGCGGGAGATGAAGGAGCCCCGGAAGGACGGGATGGCGCAGAAGGAGCAGCGCCGGTCGCAGCCGGAGGCGAGCTTGACCGAGGCGACCGGGCTCTTGTCCAGGCGGCGGCGCAGCGGCGCACGCGGACCGGAGGCGGGCGCGACGCCCTCCGGAAGGTCCTCGGGGGCGGCCTCCGGCTCCTGGGCGTGGCCGGGGAGCGCCACATCGGCGTCCTGGCGCTGGGCCGGGCTGATCGGCAGCAGCTTGCGCCGGTCGCGCGGGGTGTGGGAGGCGTGGATGCCGCCGTTGAGGATGGTCTGGAGGCGGTCGGAGATGTCGGCGTAGTCGTCGAAGCCGAGTACTCCGTCGGCCTCGGGGAGCGCTTCGGCAAGCTCCTTGCCGTAGCGCTCGGCCATACAGCCGACGGCTACGACGGCCTGCGTGCGGCCGTGATCCTTGAGATCATTGGCCTCCAGCAGGGCGTCTACGGAGTCCTTTTTGGCGGCTTCGACAAAGCCGCAGGTGTTGACGACGGCTACGTCCGCATCGGCGGCGTCCTCGACGAGCTCCCAGCCATCCGCCGCCAAGCGGCCTGCGAGCTCCTCCGAGTCCACCTCGTTACGGGCGCAGCCAAGAGTGACAAGGGCGACGGTACGGCGTTCGGGCATGGACTCAAGACTACTTCGTCCCGGCACCGGCCCCCGCCTCCCGTCCCGGACGGCAAGATCCCCGGGGTGCGGCGCGGCACCCCGGGGATCCGGAACGTTTTATTCCCTGCTGGTCAGCCCGCCTGGGCCTGGCCCTGACGCGGGTCGTCCTTGGTGTATGTGAGACGTTCCACCTGTCCGGGCTGGAACTCGTCCTTGATCTCCTTGCCGTTCACGAAGAGCTTCACGACCCCGGCATCGCCGAGCACCAGGTCGATGGACTCCTTGTCCGTGAACGTCTTCGACTGACCCTGTTCGAGGGTGCCGTCGAAGAGGAGCCGGCCACTGTGGTCCTTGGCCGAGATCCAGCTCTCGCCGTCGTTGGCCGTCAGGACGACCGTGACGAGGTCCTTGGGCGCGGCGGCGATGGCGCTGTCCGAGGGCTCCGGCTTGGGAGCCGTGGGCGCCGGCGGTGCCTTGACCGACGGCTTGGACGCGTTCGGGGTGGGTGCGGGCTTCGGCGCGGCGGAACCTTCCGCCACCGGCCGCTTGGTCTTCTCGTCGGCGCCGCCGAAGGCCGTGAAGCCGACGAAGCCGATCACGGCAACGATGGCGGCGACCATGGCGGCGGTCCAGTTGGGCCGCTGCCGTTCGGGGCGGATCCGCTCGGCTTCGAACATCGGCGCGGCGGGGGTGGGTGCCGGCCGGCCGCCGTGGGCCGCGTCGTAGCTGTCGATCAGGGGTTCCGGATCGAGTCGTACGGCACGGGCGAGCGTACGGATGTGGCCGCGGGCATAGACATCGCCGCCGCAGCGCGTGAAATCGTCGGATTCGATCGCGTGCACGATCGGGATGCGCACGCGGGTGGTGGAACTGACCTCGTCGACAGTCAGCCCGGCGGCGATCCGGGCCTTCTTGAGGGCCGTCCCGATGGACGGCTCTTCGACGGAACGTTCGACGAGGCGGTCCTCGGACCGGTCGTCGGTCGAAGGCCGCTCTTCTTCGGGGGAGTTGGCGTTGCCGATGGACACGAGGGCGCCTTTCGAGCGTGTAGCCACCTGCTGGAAGTCCAGTCTAGGGGGGTGACGAAAGGGTGGAGCAACCGGAGGGGCACCTCCCTACGCCATACGAATGGCCAAGGGGCTCCCGCCCGGTGCGGCGACCCGGAACAGACCGCCACCTCCCTCAACTAGACACACGACCGGGGGAAACGGTTGCCCCCGATCCTTTGTCCGTTACTCGGGAGTCTCCCCCCGGATCACCGCGAGCACGCCGTCCAGCTCGTCGGCCTTCAGCAGCACGTCGCGCGCCTTCGACCCCTCGCTCGGTCCGACGATCCCCCGCGACTCCATCAGGTCCATCAGCCGCCCGGCCTTCGCGAACCCGACCCGCAGCTTGCGCTGGAGCATCGAGGTGGACCCGAACTGCGTGGAGACCACCAGCTCGGCCGCCTGGCACAGCAGGTCGAGGTCGTCGCCGATCTCCTCGTCGATCTCCTTCTTCTGCTTCTGCCCGACCGTGACGTCGTTGCGGAACACCGGCGCCATCTGGTCCTTGCAGTGCTGCACGATCCCGGCGATCTCGTCCTCGGTGACGAAGGCGCCCTGGAGCCGCACCGGCTTGTTCGCGCCCATGGGCAGGAACAGACCGTCGCCCTTGCCGATGAGCTTCTCCGCACCCGGCTGGTCGAGGATGACCCGGCTGTCGGCGAGCGAGGAGGTGGCGAAGGCCAGGCGCGAGGGCACGTTCGCCTTGATCAGACCGGTCACCACGTCCACCGAGGGCCGCTGGGTCGCGAGCACCAGGTGGATGCCGGCCGCCCGGGCCAGCTGGGTGATGCGGACGATCGAGTCCTCCACGTCGCGCGGGGCCACCATCATCAGGTCGGCGAGCTCGTCGACGATCACCAGCAGGTACGGGTACGGGCTGAGCTCCCGCTCGCTGCCCGGCGGCAGTTTGATCTTGCCGTCGCGGATCGCCTGGTTGAAGTCGTCGATGTGCCGGTACCCGAAGGCCGCCAGGTCGTCGTAGCGCAGGTCCATCTCGCGCACGACCCACTGCAGCGCCTCGGCGGCCCGCTTGGGGTTGGTGATGATCGGCGTGATCAGGTGCGGGATGCCCTCGTACGCCGTCAGCTCCACCCGCTTGGGGTCCACGAGCACCATCCGGACGTCCTCCGGGGTGGCCCGCACCATCACCGAGGTGATCAGGCAGTTGATGCAGGAGGACTTTCCGGAACCGGTGGCTCCGGCCACCAGGACGTGCGGCATCTTCGCCAGGTTGGCCATGACGTAGCCGCCCTCGACGTCCTTGCCGAGCGCCACCAGCATCGGGTGGTCGTCCTCGGCGGCGTCCGCCAGCCGCAGGACGTCCCCCAGGTTGACCATCTCGCGGTCGGTGTTCGGGATCTCGATGCCGACCGCCGACTTGCCCGGAATCGGGCTGATGATGCGCACGTCGGGCGAGGCCACGGCGTAGGCGATGTTCTTCGCCAGCGCCGTGATCCGCTCGACCTTCACGGCCGGGCCGAGCTCCACCTCGTAGCGGGTCACCGTCGGGCCCCGGGTGAAACCGGTGACCTTCGCGTCGACCTTGAACTCCATGAACACGTTCGTCAGCGAAGCCACGACCGCGTCGTTCGCGGCGCTGCGGGTCTTGCCCGGGCCGCCCTTCTCCAGCAGGTCCAGCGAGGGCAGGGAGTACGTGATGTCCCCGCGCAGCTGGAGCTGCTCCGCGCGGGTCGGCAGCGCCTGGGTCGGGGGCGGGGTCTTGGTCAGGTCGGGAACGGACAGCGTCCCGGAGGCCGCCGCGGTGGTGTCGTGCGGCGGGGCCGCGGCGTCGACGGGCTTCTCCTCGCGGGCGGCCTTCTCCTCGCGGGACGGCCCCTCCTCCCGGGCCGCCGGAACCGGAGCGGTGATCTCCGCGCCCTCGCGCTCGACCGAGATGCCCTGGGTGAGGTCGGCGACCAGCGGGGAGGGCGGCATCCCGCCGTACACCACCCCGTCCAGCGCGGCGGCGGCCGCCGCGGCGACGTCGACGGCGTCCATCCCGCGGTCCATGGCCCGGCCCGCGGACCGCCGGGGGCGCCGCCGCCGGGCGAGCGCCTCCTCCTCGGCGGTCTCCGCCGGGTCTCCCGGCCCGGCAGCGCCGGAGCGGGCCCGCCACTGCTCGGCATCGTGCCGGTCCGCGGCGGCCGAGGCCGCGCTCGCGGGGTCCCCCTGCGCCGCGTACTCGGCGTACTCGGCGTCGTGTTCGTTCGGAGCGATGACCCCGAGGCGGATCCCCGCGCTCCGCAGCCGCTGCGGGATCGCGTTGACGGGGGTGGCGGTGACCACCAGCAGCCCGAACACGGTGAGCAGCACCAGCATCGGCACGGCCAGCGGCGCGCCCATGGTGAAGATCAGCGGCTTCGAGGCGCCCCAGCCGATCAGCCCGCCGGCGTTCTGCATGGCGGTGGTGCCCTCGTCGCGCCCGGGGGCTCCGCAGGCGATGTGCACGAGCCCCAGGACTCCGATGACCAGCGCCGAGAGCCCGATGCCGATGCGGCCGTTGGCGTCGGCCTGTTCGGGATGGCGGATGAAACGTACCGCCATGACACCGAGCAGGACCGGCACGAGCAGGTCGAGCCGCCCGAAGGCGCCGGTGACCAGCATGGTCACCAGGTCCCCGACGGGCCCGCTCAGGTTCGACCAGGTCCCGGCGGCGACGATCAGCGCGAGCGCGAGCAGCAGCAGGGCGAGGCCGTCCTTGCGGTGGGCCGGGTCGAGGTTCTTCGCGCCCTGCCCGATGCCGCGGAAGATGGCGCCGACCGCGTGCGCGATGCCGAGCCAGAAGGCGCGCACCAGCCGCAGCACTCCCCCGGTGGGGGACGGCGCGGGCTTCGGCGCGACCTTCTTGACGGGCCGCTTGGCGGCTGCCGTCTTCTTGGCGGGCGGCTTGCGCGCTGGGGCAGCTTTCTTCGCCGGCGCCGTCGTACGGCCGGTGCGGCCCTTCGCGGTGCCCGCCGTGCTCTGGGAACCCTTACCGGACGTACTTGAGGCCATGCGCCCGAGGTTACCGGTGCGCGCGCCGGTGGACACGCGTGCCCACCCCTTCACCCGTTCGTGTCGTTCCGGGTCTCGGGTGGGAGACGCCCGCGGGCTCGGCCCGTACCGGCGGCCCACCCTGACGCCCAGCCAGACCTGACGGCCCGCCAAGCGGACCCGCACGCGGCCCTCCCGGGTCGCGAGCGGCCTCCGCGAGCCTCGGCCCTGCGTGAAGCCCAACCGTGAAGCCCAGCCGTCAAGCCCATCCGTCAAGCCCAGCCGCGAGCCTCAGCCGTGAGCGGGCAGCACGGGAGCCCCGCCGCCGGTCCCCGGCTCCAGCGCGTCGAGCGCCCGCCGCAGCCCGGTGAGCTTGCGCTCCAGGTGCGCCGCGGTGGCCACCACCGAGGGGTCGGCCGCTTCTTCGCCGAGCTGCTTGGTCAGCGCCTCCGCCTGCTCCTCCACTGCGGCGAGCCGCGCGGAGAGCTCGGCCAGCAGGCCGGCCGTCTCCTTGGAGCCGTCCACCGCGCCGTTGGAGCCGCCGCCCTCCAGCTGGAGCCTCAGCAGCGCCGCCTGCTCGCGCAGTTGGCAGTTCTTCGTATACAGCTCGACGAACACCGAGACCTTGGCCCGCAGCACCCACGGGTCGAAGGGCTTGGAGATGTAGTCCACCGCACCCGCCGCGTACCCGCGGAAGGTGTGGTGCGGACCGTGGTTGATCGCCGTGAGGAAGATGATCGGGATGTCCCGGGTCCGCTCACGCCGCTTGATGTGCGCGGCCGTCTCGAACCCGTCCATGCCCGGCATCTGCACGTCGAGCAGGATGACCGCGAAGTCGTCCGTCAGCAGCGCCTTGAGCGCTTCCTCCCCTGACGACGCCCGGACCAGTGTCTGATCGAGCGCGGAGAGGATGGCCTCCAGCGCCAGCAGATTCTCCGGCCGGTCGTCGACCAGGAGGATCTTGGCCTTCTGCACCATGCCCTGTCCTCCTCGCCCCGGCATGGGGCCTCCCCGGCTCCTGGCTCCGGCCTGTGCGCCGGGCCCCGCCCCAGAGGACGGCATCCTTGCGCCGTCCGTCCTTGTGCCGGTCATCGTAGCCCCAGTCCCGAGATCGCCACACCCTGTCACCAAGATGTCACAGCGCACGAAGCGGAAACGTACTGGAAGGGCAGAAGGTTCCCTCGGGAGTCCCCCTCCGCCCGCCCGGTCACGCCCCGGCCCCGCGCATGTGCCCTTCCATGACCGACAGTAGGTAGTCGGGCTCGACCGGCTTGGTCACGTAGTCCGAGGCACCGGACTCGATCGCCTTCTCCCGGTCGCCCTTCATGGCCTTCGCCGTCAGCGCGATGATCGGCAGCCCCTCGAACTGGGGCATCCGCCGGATCGCCGAGGTCGTCGCGTACCCGTCCATCTCCGGCATCATGATGTCCATCAGCACGAGCGCCACGTCGTCGTGCTGCTCCAGGACCTCGATGCCCTCCCGGCCGTTCTCCGCGTACAGCACCGCCAGCCCGTGCTGTTCCAGCACGCTGGTCAGCGCGAAGACGTTGCGCACGTCGTCGTCCACGATCAGCACCCGCTCGCCGTGGAAGTCGTACGTCCGCGGCGTCGAGGGCAGCGGCTCCTCGACGGACCACGCCTCCGCGTCGCCCTGTCCGGGCACCTCCGCCCGCAGCGGCGGCTCGGCCATCGCCTTGCGGCGCCGCCGGAACAGCGCCGAAGACCCCTGCCCGACCGGCTCCCCGGCCCGCGGCAGCGCCATCGGCCCCACGGGCGCTACGGGGCCCTGCGCCATCGGAGCCGCCGGCAGTTCGGGCCGCGCCTCCTCGGCGGCCGGGCGGCGGTACAGCTCCCCGCGCGCCCCGCCGGGCGTCGGCGGCGCGTACCCCTGCGGGGGCAGCTCGCTCGGATGCAGCGGCAGGTACAGCGTGAAGGTCGACCCGCGCCCGGGCTCGCTCGCCGCGTGGATCTCCCCGCCCAACAGCCGGGCGATCTCCCGGCTGATGGACAGTCCGAGGCCGGTGCCGCCGTACTTGCGGCTGGTGGTCCCGTCGGCCTGCTTGAACGCCTCGAAGATCACCAGCATCTTGCTCGCCGCGATCCCGATCCCGGTGTCCGTCACCGAGAAGGCGATCAGGTCGGCGTCGGCCTCCCGCAGCGAACCGGCCTCCAGGAGCTGCTCGCGGATCGCGATCGGCACATCGGCCCCGGCGGGCCGGATCACCAGCTCCACCGCCCCGGTGTCGGTGAACTTCACCGCGTTCGACAGCAGGTTGCGCAGCACCTGGAGCAGCCGCTGCTCGTCGGTGTGCAGGGTGGCGGGGAGCTCCGGGGAGACCCGTACCGAGAAGTCGAGCCCCTTCTCCGCGGTCAGCGGCCGGAAGGTGGCCTCCACGTAGTCGACGAGCTGGACCAGCGCGATCCGCGTCGGGGAGACGTCCATCTTCCCGGCCTCGACCTTCGACAGGTCGAGGATGTCGTTGATCAGCTGGAGCAGGTCGGAGCCGGCCCCGTGGATGGTCTCGGCGAACTCCACCTGCTTGGGCGAGAGGTTCTCGTCCGCGTTGTCGGCGAGCAGCTTGGCCAGGATCAGCAGGGAGTTGAGCGGGGTACGCAGCTCGTGCGACATGTTCGCCAGGAACTCGCTCTTGTACCGCATCGAGACCGCGAGCTGCTCGGCGCGCTCCTCCAGGACCTGCCGGGCCTCCTCGATCTCGGTGTTCTTCACCTCGATGTCCCGGTTCTGCTGGGCCAGCAGCTCGGCCTTCTCCTCCAGCTCGGCGTTGGCCGCCTGGAGGGCCTTCTGCCGGTTCTCCAGCTCGTCGGAGCGCTCGCGCAGCTGCTCGGTCATCTCCTGCGACTGCTTGAGCAGCATCTCCGTCTTGGAGTTGACGGAGATGGTGTTGACGCTCGTACCGATCATCTCGGCGATCTGGCTGAGGAAGTCCTTCTGGATCTGCGTGAAGGGCTGGAAGGAGGCCAGCTCGATGACGCCGAGCACCTTCCCCTCGAAGAGCACCGGCAGCACGATCACGTGCGCGGGCGGGGCCTCGCCGAGCCCGGAGGAGATCTTCAGGTAGCCGGGCGGGGTGTTCTCGATGAGCACCATCCGCTTCTCCTCGGCGACCATCCCGATCAGTCCCTCCCCCGGCCGGAAGGAGATGGGCATCTGCCCGCCGGCGTACGCGTAACTCCCGCGCATCCGCAGCTCGTACGAGCCGTCCGCGCCCCCGTCGGTCCCGATCTCGGTGGATCCCCCGGTCGGCAGCGCCAGGAAGAACGCCCCGTGCTGCGCGGAGACCACCGGGGTCAGCTCGCTCATGATCAGCGAGGCCACGTCGTCCAGCTCGCGGCGGCCCTGCATCAGGGCGGAGATGCGGGCGAGGTTGCCCTTGAGCCAGTCCTGCTCCTTGTTGGCCAAGGTGGTGTCGCGCAGGTTGGCGATCATCGTGTTGAGGTTGTCCTGGAGGACCTGGATCTCGCCGGCGGCGTCCACGTCGATCTTCAGGTTGAGGTCGCCCCGCGTCACCGCGGTGGCCACGGCCGCGATGGCACGCACCTGCCGGGTGAGGTTCCCGGCCATCTCGTTCACGGACTCGGTCAGGTCCCGCCAGGTGCCATCCACGTCCCGGACCCGCGCCTGGCCGCCGAGGATGCCCTCGGTACCCACCTCGCGGGCCACCCGCGTCACCTGGTCGGCGAAGGAGGAGAGCTGGTCGACCATCGTGTTGATCGTGGTCTTGAGCTCCAGGATCTCCCCGCGCGCGTCGATGTCGATCTTCTTGGTCATGTCGCCCTTGGCGATGGCGGTCGTGACCATGGCGATCTGCCGCACCTGGCCGGTGAGGTTGGAGGCCATGAAGTTCACCGAGTCGGTGAGGTCCTTCCAGGTCCCGGAGACCCCGGGCACGTGCGCCTGGCCGCCGAGGCGACCCTCCGTACCCACCTCGCGGGCCACGCGCGTGACCTCGTCGGCGAAGGAGGACAGGGTCTTGACCATCGTGTTGACGGTGTCGGCGAGCTGCGCGACCTCGCCGCGCGCCTCGACGGTGACCGTCTTGGTCAGGTCGCCGTTGGCCACCGCGGTCGACACCTGCGCGATCCCGCGCACCTGGGCGGTCAGATTGCCGGCCATGGTGTTGACGTTGTCGCTGAGGTCCTTCCAGATGCCGGTGACCCCGCGCACCCGTGCCTGGCCGCCGAGGATGCCCTCGGTGCCCACCTCGCGGGCCACCCGCGTCACCTGCTCGGCGAAGGAGGACAGCTGGTCCACCATCGTGTTCACCGTGGTGACGAGCTCCAGGATCTCGCCCTTGGCATCGACGGTGATCTTCTTGGAGAGGTCGCCCATGGCGACCGCCGTGGTCACCTCGGCGATGTTGCGCACCTGCGAGGTCAGGTTGTTCGCCATGAAGTTGACGGACTGGGTGAGGTCCTTCCAGGTACCGGAGACCCCCTTCACCTCCGCCTGGCCGCCCAGGATGCCCTCGGTGCCCACCTCCCGGGCCACCCGCGTCACCTGCTCCGCGAAGTTCGAGAGCTGGTCCACCATCGTGTTGAGGGTGTTCTTCAGCTCCAGGATCTCGCCCCGGGCGTCGACCTCGATCTTCTGCGACAGATCGCCGCGGGCCACCGCGGTGGCGACCTGCGCGATGTTGCGGACCTGCGAGGTCAGGTTCCCGGCCATGCCGTTCACGGAGTCCGTCAGGTCGCGCCACACGCCGGCCACACCGGGCACCTGCGCCTGACCGCCGAGCCGGCCCTCCGTACCCACGTCCCGGGCCACCCGGGTCACCTGCTCGGCGAAGGCCGAGAGCTGGTCGACCATCGTGTTGATGGTGTTCTTCAGCTCCAGGATCTCGCCCCGGGCGTCCACGTCGATCTTCTGGGAGAGGTCTCCGCGGGCCACCGCCGTGGTGACCTGGGCGATCTGGCGCACCTGGGAGGTCAGGTTTCCGGCCATGAAGTTGACGGAGTCGGTGAGCTCCTTCCAGGTGCCGGACACCCCCTCGACCCGCGCCTGGCCGCCGAGCCGGCCCTCCGTGCCCACGTCCCGCGCCATCCGCGTGACCTGGTCGGCGAAGGAGGACAGCTGGTCCACCATCGTGTTCACGGTGTTCTTCAGCTGGAGCATCTCGCCGGAGACGTCGACCGTGACCTTCTGCGACAGGTCGCCGTTGGCCACCGCCGTCGTCACCTGGGCGATGTTGCGGACCTGCCCGGTGAGGTTGCGGAAGGCGGTGTTCACCGAGTCGGTGAGGTCCTTCCAGGTACCGGCCGCGCCTGGAACCTGCGCCTGCCCGCCCAGTTCGCCTTCGACGCCGACCTCACGGGCCACCCGCGTCACTTCGGCACCGAAGGACTGGAGCTGGTCCACCATCGTGTTGACGGTGTTCTTCAGCTCCAGCATCTCGCCGGCCACGTTCACGGTGACCTTCTGCGACAGGTCGCCGTTGGCCACCGCCGTCGTCACCTGGGCGATGTCGCGCACCTGCGTGGTGAGATTGCGGAAGACCGTGTTCACCGAGTCGGTGAGGTCCTTCCACGTCCCGGCCGCGCCCGGCACCTGCGCCTGCCCGCCGAGCAGGCCCTTCGCGCCGACCTCGCTGGCCACGCGCGTGACCTCGTCCGCGAAGGTCCGTAGCGTCTCGGTCATCTGGTTGATCGTTTCGGCCAGCTGCGCGACCTCGCCGCGCGCGCTGACCCGTACCTTCTGCGACAGGTCGCCGTTGGCCACCGCCGTGGTCACCTGGGCGATGCCGCGCACCTGGGCCGTCAGGTTGCCGGCCATGGTGTTGACGGAGTCGGTCAGGTCCTTCCACACGCCCGCGACCCCGGGCACCTTCGCCTGGCCGCCGAGCTCACCCTCCGTGCCCACCTCGCGGGCCACGCGGGTCACCTCGGAGGAGAACGAGGAGAGCTGGTCCACCATCGTGTTGACGGTGTTCTTCAGCTGCAGCATCTCGCCGGCCACGTGCACCGTGACCTTGCGCGACAGATCTCCCTTGGCCACCGCCGTCGTCACGAGAGCAATGTCACGCACCTGGGCGGTGAGCCGGTACGCCATCGTGTTGACGGAGTCGGTCAGATCCTTCCAGGATCCGGACATACCACGCACCTGCGCCTGGCCGCCGAGCTTGCCCTCGGTACCGACCTCCAGCGCCACCCGCGTCACCTCGTCGGTGAACGCGGAGAGCTGGTCGACCAGGTTGTTGACCGTCCGCCCGACCTTCAGGAACTCCCCGCGCAGTGGGTGCCCGGCACCCTCCGCGGCCTGGGTCCGCAGGTCCATGCGCTGGTCGAGATCGCCCTCGGCGACCGCCGACAGCACCCGGCCCACCTCGGACACCGGCCGGGCCAGGTCGTCGACCAGCTGGTTCGAAGCGTCGATCGCGGCCGCCCAGGAGCCCTCGCAGGCGCCTGTTTCCAGCCGTTCGCTGAGCTTGCCCTCGCGGCCGACCATGCGCCGCACCCGGGACAGCTCCCCGGTCAGGTGGAGATTGCGGTCGGCGACCTCGTTGTAGACGGCGGCGATCTCCGCCATCACGCCGTCGCCGGACACCGTGAGCCGCTTGCGGAAGTTTCCGTCCCGCATCGACACCAAGGCCGTGAGCAGCCTGTTCAGGGCCGCGGTATCGACTTCCGTCGTCCCGCCCCGCCGGGAGCGTCCTCCCTTCGGGCGCGTTCCCGTACGCCGCACCGCCGCGCCAGCCTCCACCGTGTCCCTCCCGAAAGGGTCGACCACTGTTCCACCGGGCATCTTGTTCATCAGACCGCGTCCTACGCCGTGCCCATTAACTAACCGACTCCAAGCCTGCCCAGTGTTTCACCCCGGCCGAACCCGGCCATAACACTCCGGCACCATCGCACACCGGCCGCACCCTGCGGGTGGATTCCCGGACGACGGCACCATGGCGACCGTGAAGGTAAGTAACCTGGCATCCGTTGTCCACCGCGTCGAAGGAGACTTGTGATCACGGCACGGGCGGCTGCCAGTTTCGAACCACAGGGGCGTTCAGTCGCTGCTGCCCGCGCATTCGTCCGCGATACCCTCCAGGGCTGGGGTTTCTCGGACATCATCGACGACGCGGTGGTCCTCACCAGCGAGCTCGTCACCAACGCGGTGGTCCACGCCGGCACCCGCGCCGAAGTCCTGTGCCTGCGCACCGAGGACGGCGTACGCGTAGAGGTCGCCGACCGCTACCCGGAGCGCGAGCTCCCGCTCCAGCACCCCGGCGAGCGCCCGTACGCCGATCCCGACCGCGAGAACGGCCGCGGGCTCATGCTCTGCGCCGCCCTCGCCACCCGCTGGGGCGTCGAGTACACGGCCACGCACAAGCACGTGTGGTTCCGGCTCGACATGCCGGACCGTCCGGTCGGTACCCGCTCCGCGGGACCCGTCGTCCCCGACCAGCTCCTCCCCCTGGCCGACAGCCGGGTCCGCGTCGCCGTCCTGCAGATCGACTCCGCCGGCACCGTCTCCGCCTGGAACGAGGACGCCGAGATCATCTTCGGCCACCTCGCCTCGAAGGCGGTCGGCCGCCCGCTCGCCGAGCTCGCCGCCTGGCCGCAGACCCCCGGCACCGGCACCGGCATCGCCGAGGCCCTGCGCCTGTCCCGCTGGGAGGGCAGCTACGGCATCCGCGGCGCCGACGGCCGCGTCATCCCCATCTACGCCTCCCACCTGCGGGTCCGCGATGCCCACGGCGAGCCCTCCATCGTCTGTCTGCTCGTGCACGACGACGAGCGGGCCCTGCTGCAGAGCCCCGTACGGGTCCCCATGGACGGCGGCCAGCTGACCGAGGCCCGCCCCACGGACCCCTTCGAGATCTTCATCGGCTCCCCCGCCCCCGACGACCTCGACGGCCTTCTCCAGCGCACCGTGGAACGCGCCCGTGACCTCCTCGACGCCGACTCCGCCTTCCTCCTCCTCGCCACCGACGACGAGACCGAGCTCGAAGTCCGCGCCACCACCGGCCTGCCCTCCACCCGCCAGCGCTTCGCCCGCGTCCCCGTCGAAGCCGGCACCAACCGGTACGGCAGCGCCCGCATGCCCGCCGTCCACGAGGACCTCATCGTCGTCCCCGGTGCGGTACCCCTCCTGGAAGCCACCGGCATGCGCTCCGCCATCACCGTCCCCCTCAAGGTCGAGGGCCGCCTCACCGGCTCCCTCGGAGTCGCCGCCGAAATCCCCGGCCGCTACTCCAACGACGACGCCCTGCGCCTGCAGTTCGCCGCGGACCGCATCGCCCTCGCCGTGGAATCGGCCCGCCTGGGCGAGCTCGAACGACTGCGCCGCGGCTCCCTCTCCTTCCTCGTCGAGGCCTCCGACCTGCTCGCCGGCACCCTCGACCGGGACCAGACCCTGGCCCTCATGGCCCAGATGACCGTCCCCACCCTCGCCACCTGGTGCGCCGTCTACACCATCGCCGACCAGGCCTCCGACCCGTTCCTCTCCTACGTCCTGCACGAGGACGAGGAGCGCATCGACGGCCTCAAGGCCCTGCTCGCCCAGGTCAGCCCGCCCGAACCGGTCCGCGAGTCCGGCGCCCGCCCCTGGCCCGAGACCTCCCTGGCGGTCGGCGGCGAGACGGTGGTCCTCCCGCTCCTCGCCCGCAACCGCGTCATCGGCATGCTGACCCTCGGCAAACCCTCCGAGGAGCACTTCCGGCAGGAGATCCTCGAACTCGCCGAGGACCTGTCCCGCCGCGCCGCCCTCGCCCTGGACAACGCCCGCCTGTACTCCGAGCGCACCGCCATCAGCCGCTCGCTCCAGCGCAGCCTGCTCCCGCCCGGCTCCCCCACCATCCCCGGCATCGAGGTCGAGGTCATCTACCGCGCGGCCGGCGAGGGCAACGAGGTGGGCGGCGACTTCTACGACGTCTTCCCGATCCGCCCCGGCGTCTACGGGTTCGCCATCGGCGACGTCTGCGGTACGGGCCCGGAGGCGGCCGCCGTCACCGGCCTGGCCCGCCACGCCCTGCGCCTCCTGGCCCGCGAGGGCCTGGGCGGCCCGGCCGTCCTGGAGCGCCTCAACGCCGCGATCCTCGACGAGGGCGACCGCAGCCGCTTCCTGACCCTCCTGTACGGCGAGCTGCACCCGCAGCCCGACGGCGGCGCCCACATGAAGGTCGTCTGCGCCGGCCACCCGCTGCCGCTGCGCCTGCGTCCGAACGGCGAGGTGACCTCCGCCGCCGACCCGCAGCCCCTCCTCGGCGTCCTCGAAGACCTGGACCTCTACGAGCAGACCCTCACCCTGGACCCCGGTGACGTCCTCCTCTGCGTCACCGACGGCGTCACCGAACGCCGCGAGGGCACCCGCATGCTCGGCGACGACGGCCTCGCGGAAGTCCTCACCACCTGTACGGGCCTCACCGCCGGCGCCGTCGCCTCCCGCGTCCTGCGCGCGGTGGAACGCTTCGCCGCCGAACCTGCCTCCGACGACATGGCCATCCTCGCCTTCCGCATCCCCCGGCAGCGCGACGGCGACTGAGCACCGTCGCGCCACTCGCCTCAGCGACGGGGCCCTGCCACCAGGATCATGAACGACGGGGCCGCCATTTCCCCGGTCCAGGAGGCACTGCCCGTTTCGACGACCTCGTCACGGCCGATGTCGGACCGGGAAGGAGACCTGGACGGAGGCATGAACGGGGACGGGGAGGCGCCGTCGGCAGCCCGGGCCGTCCTGAACGTGTGGGCGATGTGTCGGATCCGTTCGGTGTTCATGAGCGTTCCTCCCGTGGATCGAGGGCCTGGGAACTCCTGCTGATCCCATTGCGCCCCGAGCCCCGCCTCTGGTCACGGCCCGACAACTCGGGGCTTGACGAGGAGTCCCGGACCCCCCTCACGCACAAAAGGGCCCCCGCCAACCGGCAGAGGCCCTTCTACGCCGTCCCTCAAACGTCATCCCGACGCGTCAGCGCGATCCCGAGCACGTCCTGTACGTACAGCTCGACGAACTCGGGCAGCCAAGGATCACCGGCCATCCGATCGAAGACCTCCACCAGCCGGTCGTCCGGCTGATCGGTCAGCAGCACGATCCGCCAGGTATTGAGCGGCTGCTCGTCCGTACCCGCGACCCCGTGCTGGACGTGGAACAGCGGCTGGCGGTCGTCCGCGCGCAGCGGAGCTCCCTGCACGTCGGGGAAGGTCTCCCGGCCGAGGAAGGTGACCACCTGCCGGTCGTGGTTCAGGTACGTCTCTTCGAGCACGACTCCGTACGCGTCCGGCTCGAGCCACAGCCTCTGCTGCGACTGCCTGACGAACTCGGCCCCCAGCTCCGCACCCGTCCGTCCCGGCACCCAGGCGGAGGCAGAGCCCTCCTTGATGACGTACGGAATGAAGGCACCGGGATTGCCGGCCTTCCGGACCTCCATGTCCCAGATCCCCGCGCGGTCCAGGGCCACCGGCTCCGTGGCGAGGTACCGCTCCTCCAGGATCCGGTTCACGTCCACGGCCGGCAGAACCGCCCGGGTATACCTCTCGTCGGCCCAGGCCTGCTCGAACTCGGCCTCCGCCGGAGTCTGATCCGACATCACGCATTCCTCCCCATGAACAGCATCCTCAAGATCAATCCGAAGGATAGGCAGGGAGAACTCGGGGAACGCAAAAAGGCCCCCGCCAATGGCGGGGGCCTTCTCGTTTTGGAGCCCTTTAACGGAATCGAACCGTTGACCTTCTCCTTACCATGGAGACGCTCTACCGACTGAGCTAAAAGGGCGGGTTGTTCGGCGGCGTCCTACTCTCCCACAGGGTCCCCCCTGCAGTACCATCGGCGCTGAAAGGCTTAGCTTCCGGGTTCGGAATGTAAACCGGGCG
>NZ_JBHVYI010000038.1:63084-74772 GCF_042880975.1 Streptomyces sp. NPDC058289 | reverse complement strand
CTCGCTCTCGTGGGCTCGGAGATTGGGCGACGCCCCCGCTCCAGCCCGACGCCCCCGCTCCACCCCGACGCCCCCGCTCAACCGCGACGCCCTTGCCCGGCCCGGCCCGGCCGCGCCTTGCCGGGCGCGCGCTGCTCGCCCCGTCAGGCTTCGCTTGCCTGTCCTACTCGCCCCGCCCGGTTCCGTGCCATCCGTCAGGCCTGGCCGCGCTCGCCCCGCCCGCCTCGGTGCCTGCCCGCCCTGCCCGCCCTGCCCGGCCGCGCCGCGTCAGCCGCCTGGCCGCGCTCGTCCCGTCCCGCCCGGCGCTCTGTCCATCTTCGACCGGTCGTGCCCTACTTGCCCTGCCCAGCCGCGCCGCGTCGGCACCGCCCGGCCGCGCCGTGCTTGCCCCGCTCAGCCGTGGCCCGACCGCCTCGGTGCTCTGCGCCCCCACCTGCCGCGCCCGCCCGGCCGGCCCGGCCCGGCCGACCCGGGCCGACCCGACCCGGCCCGGCCCGGCCGACCCGGCCCGGTCCGGCCGGCCTCCGTCCGGGCGTGCCCCGCTCGTGGGCCCGGCCGCGCCGGGCCCAGCCGAGCGCGCTGCGCCCGGCCGTGCCCGCCCCGCTGCTACCTCTGGCCCCTCGCCCGCGGCGCGGCTCGCGTCCGCCTCGCCGGCACCCGCCGCGTCGCCCAGCACGCCGCGGCGTCGACCACTGCGCGCCGATCAGCAGCGCAGCGTAGGCGCCCCACTCGCGCCGTGTCCGGAGGCCGAGCGCCGACTGATCCAGCGCCAGGGCCGGCGGCAGCAACGGTGTTTCCGGAGCCGACAGGAACAGCCGCACAGGGCCGAGTGGCGTGGCCCGCACCCCCTCTCCCGGCCACCTCCGACGGCTTGAAATCAACCACGCATAAACCCGGGCGGTTACCCCATTCGGGTCGGATCGTTGTACCCCCGGGTGCCCGACCCCAGCAGAGCGGCACCACCCGCCGCCGATCCGTTCCCGTGAGGACAACCGCATGACAGCGCCCCCCGGCACAGGCAGACGCGGCACCGCCCCGCTCGCCGGCGGACCCCACGGCCCCGACGCCCTGCAACCACTCCTCGCCACCGTCCTCGACGCCCTGCGCACCGGAGCCCGCGCCCGCGGCGGACCGCTCCCGGCCGGCGGACCCGAGGCCGTCACCGCCCGCGTCACCGCCGCACTCGGCGAGGTGTTCCCCGACCACGGACACGGCGACCACGAAGCACTACGGACCCTCGTCCACACCCTCACCGCCGGCGCGGCCGACCCCGCCGACCCCCTGTGCGCAGCCCACCTGCACTGTCCGCCCCTCGCCGTCGCGGCCGCCGCCGACCTCGCCGCCAGCGCCCTCAACGCCTCCCTCGACTCCTGGGACCAGGCCCCCGCCGCCTCCGCCCTCGAAACCCTCCTCACCCGCCGGCTCGCCGCGGAGTTCCACGACACCCCCCACCCCGACGCCATCCTCACCACCGGCGGCACCGAAGCCAACCACCTCGCCCTCCTCCTCGCCCGCGAACGCCACGGCCCCCACCTCACCGTCCTGCACGGCGACAACGCCCATCACTCCATCCCGCGCGCCGCCTGGCTCCTCGGCCTGCCCCCCGCCCGCCGCCTCCCCACCCCCACCGGCACCCTCACCCCCGCCACCCTCGCCGAGGCCCTCGCCACCACCACCGGCCCCGTCCTGGTCACCGCCACCGCCGGCACCACCGACGCCGGCCTCATCGACCCCCTCAACGCCCTCGCCGACCTCTGCGACCACCACGGCGCCGACCTCCACATCGACGCCGCCTACGGCGGCCTCCTCCACCTCAGCCCCCGCCACCGCCCCAAACTCGCCGGCCTGCACCGCGCCCGGTCGATCACCCTCGACCTGCACAAACTCGGCTGGCAACCCATCGCCGCCGGACTCCTCACCGTCCCCGACACCACCCTGCTCGCCCCCCTCGCCCACCAGGCCGACTACCTCAACGCCCCCGACGACACCCGAGCCGGCCTGCCCGACCTCCTCGGCCGCTCCCTGCGCACCACCCGCCGCGCAGACGCCCTCAAGATCGCCGCCACCCTGCGCTCCCTCGGCCGAGACGGCCTCACCCACCTCATCGACCGCACCTGCGCACGCGCCGACCAGCTCGCCCGACTCCTCGAAGCACACCCCGCCTTCGAACTCCACGCGGCGCCCACCATCAGCACCGTCCTGTTCCGGCCCACCCACGCCGACGACACCGCACTCGCCACCCTCCGCCGCACCCTCCTCCAGGGCGGCACCGCCGTACTGGGCCGGGCCACCGCCGACGGCCGCCTCTGGCTCAAGGCCACCCTGCTCAACCCCCACACCACGGCGGGAGACCTGGACGCCCTCGTGAACCTCCTGGAAGGCAGCACCCACCGATGACCGCCCAGCTCGATGCACCCCACGACCTCGTCGGAATCGGCATCGGCCCCTTCAATCTCTCCCTCGCCGCACTCGCCCACGGCCTGCCCCAGCAAGGCGCCGCAGAACTCGCCACCGCCTTCTACGACCAGCGCCGCGACTTCCGCTGGCACCCCGGACTCCTCATCGACGGAGCCACCCTCCAAGTCCCCTTCCTCGCCGACCTCGTCACCCTCGCCGACCCCACCAGCCCCTGGTCGTTCCTCAGCTACCTCAAGCACAAGGAACGCCTCTTCCCCTTCTACTTCGCCGAGAGCTTCCACATCCAGCGCGCCGAATACGACGCCTACTGCCGCTGGGTCGCCGGCCGCCTGCCCGGACTCCACTTCGGCCACCAGGTCGACGCCGTCCGCTGGAACCCCGAACGCGACCTCTTCGAAGTCGACTTCACCCAACTCGACCCCGACGGAGAAGCCGAAGCCCTCGGCCGCACCTACACCCGCAACCTCGCCCTCGGCATCGGCACCGCCCCCTACGTCCCCGAACCGCTGCGCCCCCTCGCCGAAGCCCCCACCGTCCCGGTGATCCACTCCTCCGAGTACCTCGACAACCGGCAGCGCATCCTCGGCGCCGACCACGTCACCGTCATCGGATCGGGCCAGTCCGGAGCCGAGGTCTTCCTCGACCTGCTCCGCTCCCGCCCCGCCGGCCGCGAACGCCTCACCTGGCTCGCCCGCACCCCCTCCTTCGCCCCCATGGAGTACTCCAAGCTCGGCCTGGAACACTTCACCCCCGACTACACCCGCTACTTCCACTCCCTCCCCGAACCGGTCCGCGACCGCCTCGTCCCCGCCCAGTGGCAACTCCACAAGGGCATCGACGCCGCCACCATCGCCGCCATCCACGAGGAGCTCTACCGCCGCACCCTCGACGGAGGCTGGCCCGACGCCGTCCTCACCCCCGGAGTCAGCGTCCGCACCGCCGGCCGCGTCGCCACCACCAAGGTCGAACTCCACCTCGAACACGTGGACCAGGGCACCCGCTCACGCCTCACCACCGACGCCGTCGTCCTCGCCACCGGCTACCGCGAACGCCCCCTCGCCCGCCTCCTCGCCGGACTCGACCCCTACCTGCGCAAGGACTCCTCCGGCCGCCCCCGCATCGACGACCGCTACCGGATGATCACCGACCCTGCCGTCACCGGCAGCGTCTTCGTCCAGAACGGCGAACGCCACACCCACGGCGTCGGAGCCCCCGACCTCGGCCTCGCCGCCTGGCGCAGCGCCGCCATCCTGAACACCCTGACGGGCAAAGAGCCCTACCCCCAGCCCACCCGCACGGCCTTCACCACCTTCGGCCTCGAACAGCGGGAGCACACCCGGCCCCAACCCGCCGGCGAACTGCTCCCACTGGTCGAGCACCCGTAAGGAGAAACGTTTAGAAGACCGCCGCCTCAGATGACCGCCGCTTTAGAAGACAGGTGTCCCGGCCCGGGTCAGCCGCCAGTCCACAGACGCGAACTGCGCCGGGTCCACCGTCCCCTTCGCCTTCACCCACTGGATGATCGTGTTGCGTATTTCATCCGAGTTCGCCCACAGCTGCTTGGACTGCGGCACGTGCGGGAAATTGCCACCACCCGAAGCCCGGTAGTTGTTCACCGCCAGCACGAACTGCGCCGCCGGATCCACCGGCTTCCCCTGGAACGACAGCCCCGAGATCCGCGAGCCAACCGGCTCGGCGACGTCGATGTCGTACGTCAACCCGTACACGGCGTCATAGTTGTAATCCGGCGTACCCTCCGCATTCGTCAGCTTCGCCGGATCCACCACCTCACCGGGAGCCGTCCGCACGTAGTACCTCGCCGAATACTCCAGATAGTCCTTGACCTGCGCACCCGTCAGCAGCCGCGCCTCCAGCGTGTTCTCGAACGGATACAGACCCGCCGCATCCCGGATCGTCACCTGCCCGGCCGGAATCGCCGCCGTCCGCGAGAAGCACGAAGCCTGCGACAGCACCGGCAGCGCAGCCCACTCCGTACCCGCCAGCGCGCCCTTCACCGTCTCCGCCTGCACGTGGTTGATCAGATCGATGATCGCCACGTCCTTGACCGGCCCGTCCACCGAGGACATCGCCTGCGTCGACGTACCGATCACCTGGTTCACATACGCCACGACCTTGCGGTGCTCGTCCGACAGCAGACCGACTATCTTCGGGTCCTCCACCGCCGTATTCGAATTCAGCACCCGGGCCGACACCTTCGACACCGACCAGCAGCCCTTCGCCCACGTCAGTTCGAAGTCGAACAGCGTCAGCCGCTGCCCCCACTTCAGCGGCTCGGACAACACCACGTCCTTGCCCGTCGCCTTGTTCCGCACCCGGTACTCCGGGATCTCCGTGTGCGCGTGCCCCACCAGGATCGCGTCGATCCCCGGCACCTGCTCCGCCACCAGACCCGCCGCGTTCTCGATGTACGGCAACTGGTCCCCGTAGCTCGACGTACCGCTCGAACCCGAATGCGCCGACACGATCACCACATCCGCACCCAGCGACCGCAGCCGCGGCACGTACTTCGCGGCCTGCTCCTCAAGACCCGGGAACGTCATCTTCCCCTGCACGTTCGCCTTGTCCCAGATCGCGATCCCCGGATTCGTCAGACCCAGCACCGCCACCTTCACATCCCGCCCGTGCGGAGTACGCAGCCGGTGCATGCTGTACGGCGGGAACGCCGGCCGCAGCGTCTTCGCATCCAGCGCGTTCGCCCCCAACAACGGGAACTCGCACTGCTCCTCGAACTTCCGCAGCACCGGAATGCCGTAATTGAACTCGTGGTTCCCCAGCGCCGCCGCGTCATAACCGATCGCGTTCATCGCCTGCGCCATCGGATGCACCGGACCACGCCGCGCGGTGATCGGATCCACCTTCGCGTAGTAGTACGAAAGCTGCGTCCCCTGAATGGTGTCCCCGGCATCGATCAGCAGCGTGTTGCGCCGACCCTTCTCCGCCCGCACCTGGTTCACCAGCGTGGAGATCTTCGCCAGACCGACGTCGTTGTGCGCCTTGTCGTCGAACTCCTTGTCCGTGAAGTAGTCCCAGTTGAAGACGTTCCCGTGCAGGTCGGTCGTCCCCATCACCGTGAACGCGTACGTCTTCGCCCCCGCGGCCGAAGCGCCGCCGGCCACCGCCTCGGCCGCGGCGGCCGAGGTGCTCGTGGCCCCCGCCAACGCCACAGCCGCACCCGTCGCAGCCGAAGTACCCAGAAATGTCCTACGGTCCAAAGCCATGCCATCTCCCCTTGTGAGGTGCGTGCACAGATAGGCAACGCGCGTAGATTCTGACCCAGCAGTAACAAGCCGCAACACCCCCACCAGGTTTCGATCCGATGACCACCCCCGTACGAGCAGCAGTGCGAGAGTGAATCCATGACCCAGGACGCATCGCACCAGCCCTACGGAACCCCCGAAGTCCCCCGCGTCGCAGTCCGCGGCGAAGCCACCCTCGAAGTCGACCCCGAGATCGCCCGCATCGGCATCACCGTCAGCGCCCGCGGCACCGACCGGCGCACCGCCCTCGAAGACCTCACCCGCCGCAACGACGCCGTCCTCGACCTCGTCAAAAGCTACGGCGACCCCGTCGAAAAACTCGAAACCGGCGCCTTCTCCATCACCCCCGAACTCACCCGCCACGGCCGCGGCGAACGCATCCGCGCCTACCACGGACGCGTCCACCTCACCGCCGAACTCAACGACTTCACCACCCTCGGCGAACTCACCACCCGCCTCGCAGACCTCGAACTCACCCAGGTCGACGGACCCTGGTGGGCCCTGCGCCCCACCTCACCCGCCCACGGCGAAGCCCGCCGCCAAGCCGTACTCGAAGCCGTCCAGCGCGCCCGCGAATACGCCGCCGCCCTCGGAGCCGACCTCGCCGCCCTCGTCGAACTCGCCGACCTCGGAGCCGAGAACGCCCCCGCCCCCTTCCAGACCTCCGGCGCCGGCATGCGCACCATGGCCTTCAGTGCCGCCGAAGACACAGGCGCCCCGGCCCTCGACCTCGAACCCCAGCGCCAGACCGTCTATGCGCAGGTGAACGCACGCTTCACGATGACCCCTCCCCAGCTCTGAAAACCCGCACCAACGCCGCCCCGGGGGTGCTCATCAGAGCACCCCCATGCACATTCAACAATTGTCAACAACCTTTTACTCAAAGGTTGTTGAGTGGACACCCGGAACCAATTTCCTACTCCCTGGTAGGGGCATACGCTCGCCTCATGCGCCGAGCGAAAATCGTATGTACCCTGGGCCCCGCCACCGACTCATACGACCAGATCAAAGCCCTGGTCGAAGCCGGAATGGACATCGCCCGCTTCAACCTCAGCCACGGCACCTACGCCGAACACGAGGACCGCTACCAGCGTGTCCGCAAGGCTGCCGACGAAACCGGCCGCAGCGTCGGCATCCTCGCGGACCTTCAAGGCCCGAAGATCCGCCTGGGCCGCTTCCGCGAAGGTCCCGTACTCCTTGAACGCGGCGACGAATTCACCATCACCGTCGAAGACCACGAAGGCGACCGCCACACCTGCGGCACCACCTACAAAGGCCTCGCCGGCGACGTCACCACCGGCGAACGCATCCTCGTAGACGACGGCCGCGTCACCCTCGAAGTCACCGCCGTCGACGGCCCCCGCGTCCACACCCGCGTCATCGAAGGCGGCATGGTCTCCGACAACAAGGGACTCAACCTCCCCGGCGTCGCAGTCTCCGTACCCGCCCTCTCCGAAAAAGACATCGAAGACCTCCGCTGGGCCCTGCGCATCGGCGCCGACATCATCGCCCTCTCCTTCGTCCGCAGCGGAAGCGACATCGAAGACGTCCACCGCATCATGGACGAAGAAGGCCGACGCCTCCCCGTCATCGCCAAGGTCGAAAAGCCCCAGGCAGTCGAAAACATCGACGACATCGTCGCCGCCTTCGACGGCATCATGGTCGCCCGCGGAGACCTCGGCGTCGAAATGCCCCTGGAACAGGTCCCGATCGTCCAGAAGCGCGCCGTCAAGCTCGCCAAGCGCAACGCCAAGCCCGTCATCGTCGCCACCCAAATGCTCGACTCGATGATCGACAACTCCCGGCCCACCCGCGCCGAAGCCTCCGACGTCGCCAACGCCGTCATCGACGGCACCGACGCCGTCATGCTCTCCGGCGAAACCAGCGTCGGCAAATACGCCATCGAAACCGTCCGCACCATGTCCCGCATCGTCGAAGCCGCCGAAGAAGACATCCTCGCCAAGGGCCTCCCCCCGCTCACCGACCGCAACAAGCCCCGCACCCAAGGCGGAGCAGTCGCCCGCGCCGCCGCCGAAATGGGCGACTTCCTCGGCGCAAAGTTCCTCGTCGCCTTCACCCAGAGCGGAGACACCGTCCGCCGGCTCTCCCGCTACCGCTCACCCATCCCCCTCCTCGCCTTCACCCCCGACCCCGCCACCCGCTCCCAGCTCAACCTCACCTGGGGCGTGGAAACCTTCCTCGGCCCCCACGTCGACTCCACCGACGCCATGGTCGCCCAGGTCGAAGAAGAACTCCTGCGCATCGGCCGCTGCGTACCCGGCGACGTCGTCGTCATCACCGCCGGCTCACCCCCCGGCGTCAGCGGATCCACCAACCTCGTCCGCATCCACCACATCGGCGACGCAGTCCGCTGACGCTGCCCGCAGGCAACTGCAGCGACTACAGCACCTCACGTATAAGACGCACCGCGTCGGGCAACACCAAACGGCTCTCACCCGCACTCGGGAAGTGTCCGCCCGACGCGGTCACCCGCGCCTCGGCGCCCAGCTCCCGTACGAACCGCAAGACATGCTCACCCGTCGCCTCCCCGCTCACCGGGTCATCCGCCGCGTGCAGCACGCGAAACTCCCGCGCAGCCTTGCGGATCCGCTGCCAGTCGAACTCCGGCGAGAAGAACGGCGCCAACGCGTCATACCCCACCTCGCCGGACATCGACGCCACGAACACCACCCCCGCGAACGCCCCCTCGGCATCCGTGTCGTGCTCCTGCAGCAGCCGCAGTACATTCACCCCGCCCAGACTGTGACCCACCAGCACCGTCTCGCCGGCCGGCGCACCCTCCACCGCCGCCTCCAACTCCTTCAGCCACACGCCGGGCTCCGGAGCGAACGGCTCGGGGAAGTTCGGGATCCGCACCTCATGCCCCTCCGCGGCGAACTCCTCACCCGTCACGGCATACCAGTGCTCCCCGGCGTTCATCCCGTACCCGTGCGCGATCACGATCTTGCCCATGGCTCCGCCCTTCGCATCCCTCGGTCGATCCTTCAATCAAAACGCGACGCTGCGTTTCGATAAAACGCTAGGGCTATCGTGAAGCCGTGTCAATCACTCCTTCGAGCAACTCTTCGAGCAACCCGCCCCGCACCGGCGGCCGCCTCCGCAACGAAGACGCCCACCACTCCGTCCTCGAAGCCACCGCCGCACTCCTCGTCGAAAACGGATACGGCGCCCTCACCATCGAAGGCGTCGCCAAGCGCGCCAACGTCGCCAAAAGCACCGTCTACCGCTGGTGGAAGTCCAAGCCAGCCCTGGTGATGGACGCCTACGCCCACGAAACCGCCGCCCGCGTCCCCGAACCCGACACCGGCACCCTCACCGGCGACCTCACCGCCTTCGTCGCCGACCTCTACCGCATCGGCCGCGACCCCGTCCGCGCCAAAGCCCTCACCGGCCTCATGGCCGAAGCCCAGCTCGACCCCGCCTTCGCCGAACCCTTCCGCGCCTGGGTCGCCACCCGCCGCGAGGCGGTCGCCACCCTCTTGACGCGGGCGATCACCCGCGAGGAGCTCCCCGCCGGCACGGACCTCGACCATGCCACCGACCTGGTCTTCGGCCCCTTCTGGTACCGCCTCCTCATCGCCCACGCCCCCCTCGACCCGGCCGACGCGGAAGCCCACGTGGCGACGGTCCTGCACGGCCTCACGGGTCGCGACTGAGCGGACCGCCACGTCAAGTCGCCTTGACCTCAAGGCGACTTGAGGTCATAGCCTCCCGGCATGACGACGATCAAGACGTACTCACGGGACCAGCTCGCGGCCCAGCCCATCGGCTACTGGGCCCGCGAGGCCGCCAACCTCGCGATAGGCGGCCTCAGGGCCGCCCTCGCCGAGGAGAACCTCACCCAGCCCCACTGGTGGACCCTCAACCACGTGGCGGCAGCCCCGGCCCACTGGAAGCGCGCGGCCCTCACCGCGAAGCTCACCGCTTACGACGACCAGGAAACCGACTTCGACGCCCTCTACGACGACCTCGCGGCCCGTGGCTGGCTGATGGAAGCGAACGGCGTGCTGACCCTCACGGAACAGGGGGAAGCCGGCCGCGTGCGCGCGCACGACCGCAACGCGAAGGTGCACGCACGAATGCGGGAGGGTGTGGACGACGCGGCGTACGCGGCGACGATCGACGGCCTGCGCCGCATGGTCGCCAACCTGGGCGGCAGCGGCGACCTCCCGGGCTAGTACTTCGGCCCGATGTGGGCGTCCATGAGTGCGACGGACTCCTTCCTCGCGATGGACACGTTGAAGGGGTCGCTGCCGCGGGCCAGGATCGTCCACTGGACGCCGACCTTGGCGAGGGTGTCCGTGCAGAGCTTCCGGATGTCGTCGGACTTGTTCGTGAAGAAGTACCGGGGGTACTCGTAGCGCTTCCCGTTCCGGACGGTCCAGTTGGTGACCCGGCACCCGTCGGAGTGGATCAGCCCCCGGATGAACTCCCACGGGTGGGCGTCCACGATGGTCTGCTGCCAGCCTTCGAGGACGATGCGCCGCTCGTGTTTCCTGCCTGGGCCGTGCTGCGGGAACAGGTGGATGAGGTGCTTCGAGTACACCTTGACGTCGTGGCAGCCGACCTTCTTCGCCCGGCATACCTGGTTGGCGGGGAATACGCGCCGTATCGCGTCTTCCGCAGCGTTCATGAGGCCTGGCCACTTGTCGTCGCAAGTGATCCTCAGGCTCGGGACGCGATGGCTCGCTGGCTGGCTTATGTGACCGTCGCCGAGGTAGAGGCCGAGCAGGTAGGAGTAGGAGACTGTGTCCGTGAGGGGCGTGCAGGAACTGGTCTGGTAAAGGCGGGGGAGGGGTTCCACCCGTATTCGCCAGGCGCGGATTGAGGCTCGGGAGATACCGGTTTCCTTGCTCACAGAGCTCATGCTGCGCCCGTCGGCGAGCAGCCTCAGCGTGTGCATGCGAGTGGCCACGTCGTACATGCGATCGACGCTGGCATGCGCAATTCGCTCACCCTGCGCATTTTGGAGCGCTTCGCTGAAACGAGTGAAGGTCACGCGATTGCCGCGTGACCTTGGAAAAGAAGGAAAAGTGCCCCAGGTCGGACTCGAACCGACACTGTATGGGTTTTGAATCCATTGCCTGCTGCCAATTGGGCTACTGGGGCCCAGTGAATCGAAGGTTGTCTCCGACCCGCTGCGTGTCCACCATACCGTAGCTAGGTAGGCTCGGGGGAGCTTGATATGCCCCGCAAAGAGGAGCCCTTCGTGACCGCCGAGCACGAGTCGACGCCCACGCCCGACGCCGACCAGTCGCACGTTCCGCCGCTGACGACGCGCGTCGTCATCGCCGAGGACGAGGCGCTCATCCGTCTCGACCTCAAGGAAATGCTCGAAGAGGAGGGCTACGCCGTCGTCGGTGAGGCCGGAGACGGGCAGACCGCCGTCGAGCTGGCCCGGGAGCACCGCCCCGACCTGGTCATCCTTGATGTGAAGATGCCCGTCCTGGACGGGATCTCCGCCGCCGAGAAGATCGCGGAGGAGTCCATCGCCCCCGTCCTGATGCTCACTGCGTTCTCGCAGCGGGACCTCGTGGAGCGGGCGCGGGACGCCGGGGCCATGGCGTACCTCGTGAAGCCCTTCAGCAAGAGCGACGTCGTCCCCGCCATCGAGATGGCCGTGTCGCGCTTCGCCGAGCTGCGCGCGCTGGAGAAGGAAGTCGCGGACCTTTCCCTCCGTCTCGAGACGCGCAAGCTCGTGGACCGCGCCAAGAGCATCCTGCAGACGCAGTACGGGCTCTCCGAGCCGGCCGCCTTCCGGTGGATCCAGAAGACCTCCATGGACCGCCGGATGTCCATGCAGCAGGTCGCCGAGGCCGTCATCGAGGACGCCGAGGAGAAGAAGGCCGCCGCGGGCAAGGGCGAGTAGCACCCCCAGTACGGCAAACAGTGAGGCCCGCCGCCCGGGGCCAGGAGCGGGGGGGGGGCGGCCAACGGAAAAAAGGGGGTTGTGCAAGGAAGGAAAAAAAAA
>NZ_JBHVYI010000038.1:0-63074 GCF_042880975.1 Streptomyces sp. NPDC058289 | reverse complement strand
CCGGGGGCACGGGCCAGTCCCACCCCCCGCCCGCCACACAGTCCGGCCCGCCTCCGGATCCAGGACCCGCCGGCGGGCCTCACTCGTAAAAAAGGGGATTGCTCAGTCCTCGCCGAGGTACGCCTTGCGGACGTCCTCGTTGACCAGGAGCTCGCGGCCCGGGCCCGAAAGGACGACCTTGCCGATCTCCATCACGTGGCCCTGGTCGGCCAGGGAGAGCGCCGCCTGGGCGTTCTGCTCGACCAGCAGGATGGTGGTGCCCTGTGACTTGAGCTCGGCGATGGTCGCCATGATCTTCTGCATCATGATCGGCGAGAGGCCCATGGAGGGCTCGTCGAGCATCAGCAGCTTCGGGCGGGACATGAGCGCGCGGCCCATGGCGAGCATCTGCTGCTCGCCGCCCGAGAGGGTGCCGGCGGCCTGCTTGCGGCGCTCTCCCAGGATCGGGAAGAGGTCGTAGGCGCGCTGGACGTCCTTCTGGATGCCGTCCTTGTCCTTGCGGAGGAAGGCGCCCAGGAGGAGGTTGTCCTCGATGGTCATGCGCGGGAAGATGTGCCGCCCCTCGGGGGAGTGGGCGAGTCCGAGCGCGACGATGTCGTGCGCGGGGATCTTCTTGAGGGACTTGCCCTGGAACTTGATCTGGCCGCCGCGCGGCTTGATCAGGCCCGAGAGGGTGCGCAGGGTCGTCGTCTTTCCGGCGCCGTTGGTGCCGATGAGGGTGACGATCTGGCCGGCGTCGACGCTGAACGAGATGCCCTTGACGGCTTCGATCTTGCCGTAGGCGACGCGGAGGTCCTCGACCTCGAGGAGTGCGGTCACCGGTCTTCTCCGTCCGTGCTGGTCGTGCTGTCCGTCGCCTCGTCGTCCGCGGCCGCTTCGTCGTCCGCAGCCGCCTCTTCGTGTGCGGCCTCGCTGTGTGCTTCGGCTGCTTCGACTTCGGCGACTTCTTCGGCGCCGGGGGCGCCTTCGAAGGGTTCGCCGAGGTAGGCGGCGATGACGCGCTCGTCGCCCTGGACCTCGGCTGCGGTGCCTTCGATGAGCTTTTCGCCCTGGACGAGGCAGGCGACGCGGTCGCAGAGGTTGAAGATGAAGCGCATGTCGTGCTCGATGACGAGGACGGCGATGCCCTGGTCCCGGATGGCGAAGATGAGTTCTTCGGTGGCGCGGGTTTCCTGCGGGTTCATGCCGGCGGTGGGCTCGTCCAGGAGGATGAGGCCGGGGTCGCTGGCCAGCGCGCGGGCGATTTCGAGCTTGCGCTGTTCACCGTAGGGGAGGTTGCGGGCGAGGTGTTCGGCCTTGTGGGCGAGGCCGATGAACTCGAGGAGTTCCATAGCCTTCTCGCGGCTCGCCGCTTCTTCCCGGCCGAAGCTGGGGAGGCGCAGGAGGGAGGCCCAGAGGCCGACCTTGGTGCGGGTGTGGCGTCCGACGAGGACGTTTTCCAGGACCGTCATGTTGTTGAAGAGACGGATGTTCTGGAAGGTGCGGGCGACGCCGGCGGCGGTGACCTTGTACGACTTGGGCGGCAGGACCTGGTCCTTGTACCGGACTTCACCCTCGGTGGGGATGTAGAGGCCGGTGAGGCAGTTGAAGAAGGTGGTCTTGCCGGCGCCGTTGGGGCCGATGAGACCGACGATCTCGCCGCTGCGCACGGTGAGGTCGACGTTCTTGACGGCGGTGAGGCCGCCGAAGCGCATCGTGACGCCGCGTGCGTCGAGGACGGTCTCCGCCGTGGTGGCGGGGGGCGTGTCGGTGGTGGTGGTCGTCATGGGTTCAGACCCCTGCCTTGCCGAGGACCGTGGGCGCTTCCATGTTCTCGTGGAGTTCGAGCTGGTTGCGCCGGTTGGGGATGATGCCTTCGGGGCGCAGGCGCATCAGGACGATGAGGGCGAAGCCGAAGACGAGGAGCTGGTATTCGCCGAGGAACTGGAGCTTGTTGGGGATCAGGAAGAGCAGCGATCCGCCGACGAGGGGTCCGGAGATGGTGCCCATGCCGCCGAGGACGACCGCGGCGAGCAGGAACGCGGAGTTCGGGGGCACGGCGTTGGCGAAGGTGTACTGGTCGGGGGTGACCGTGTAGCTGACGTGTGCCTGGACGGCTCCGGCGAGGCCGGCGAGGGTGGCGCCGAGGGCGAAGGCGATGAGTTTGACGCGGAAGCCGTTGATGCCCATGGCTTCGGCGGCGGTTTCGTCCTCGCGGATGGCGACCCAGGCGCGGCCGATGCGGGATTCCGCGCTGCGGCGGAAGACGAGGATCACGATGAGGGTGATCAGCAGCATCAGCAGGAAGTAGTTGGCGAAGCGGCCGATGGTGAATCCGGCGATGGTGTGTGTGGCTCCGAAGTCGAATCCGAAGAGGTTGACGTTCGGGATGCCCGCGATGCCGTTGGGGCCGTTGGTGATGTCGGGGCCGGAGGTGCCGTCGAGGTTGTTCATGGAGATGCGGAAGATCTCACCGAAGCCGAGCGTCACGATGGCGAGGTAGTCGCCGCGCAGGCGCAGGGTGGGTGCTCCGATGAGGACACCGAAGACCATGGAGGCGGCGGCGCCGAGCAGGAGTGCGGCCCAGAAGGGGAAGTGCACGCCGAAGGGGGAGTTGGGGGAGCCGGAGACCAGGGCCGCGGTGTAGGCGCCGACGCCGAGGAAGGCGACGTAGCCGAGGTCGAGGAGGCCGGTGAGGCCGACGACGATGTTGAGGCCGAGTGCGACGGTGGCGAAGATCAGGATGTTGACGCCGAGGTTCGCGTACTGGTCGTCGGTCTGGGTGAGGGGGAAGGCGGCCGCTGCTGCGAAGGCGCCCACGAGGGCGACGTTGCGGTGGCGGGTGGTGAGGGCGGTGAAGCGGGCGAAGAGGCCCGCCTTGTTGAGCGCTGCGGCACCGAGTGAGGCGGTGAGCAGGAAGCCGACGAAGAGTTCCTGGTACGCGGTGGTGATGCCGTAGGTGAAGACGGTGAGCGCGAGGCCGAGGACGGCGGCGATCAGGAGGATCTCGGCCCAGGCCGGCAGGGTGCGGGCGGGCTTGAGGGGGCCGGTGGCGAAGGCGGCCTTGAAGGTCGTCCAGCGGTTGCCGGCTTCGTGCTTGTACTTCTCCCAGGCGGTGTCGTCGGGGTCGGGGCCTTCGAGCGCGGGGCGTTCGAAGGGGAGTCCGAAGGCGCCGATGACGGCGAGGAGGCTGACGAGGGCGGCGACGCCGGCTCCGGGTTCGAGGTCTACGAGGAGTCCGAGTTCGAGGACGATCGAGACGACGGTGTACCAGGTGGTGGCGAACGCGGCGAGGGCGGCGAGTTTGATCGCTGCGTCGGCGCCGGCGGGGGTGAGCCAGCCCAGGCCCTTGACTCCGTAGGAGGCGAGTCCGAAGAGGGCGGTGAGGGCGCCTCCGATGAGGACGAGCCACTGGAGGCCGGCCGGGGAGCCGTAGTAGGTGAGGTCGCCGGGGAAGGCGGTGCTCCAGGTCCAGGAGAGGAACGCGGAGACGACGGTGAGTGCGCCGCCGGCGGTGGCGAGGGCGCGGGCCGTCTTCTCGGGGAGGGGGATGAGTCCCTTGGCCGGTCCGGTGGTCTTCACGGTGTTCTCGGTGTTCGCGTTGTCCGCGGTGATGTTCGTCATGGAGGTCACACCCTGTCCGCCACGCGCTGGCCCAGCAGGCCTTGTGGCCGGAAGAGGAGCACGAGGATGAGAAGTACGAACGCCCAGGTGTTGCCCCAGGACTGGCCGCCGAGCTGTTCGAAGCCGGGGATGTCGGCCACGTAGACGGTGGTCAGGGTTTCGGCGAGGCCGAGGACGAGGCCGCCGACCATGGCGCCGTAGATGTTGCCGATGCCTCCGAGGACGGCGGCGGTGAAGGCCTTGAGTCCGAGGAGGAAGCCCATCTTGAACTGGACTTCGCCGTACTTGAGGCCGTAGGCGACGGCTCCGATGGCGGCGAAGACGGCTCCGAGCGCGAACGCGGTGGTGATGATGCGGTCGGTGTTGATGCCCATGAGCTTGGCGGTGTCGGGGTCCTGGGCGGTTGCCTGCATGCCGCGGCCGGTGCGGGTCTTCTTGACGAAGAAGCCGAGGAAGGCCATGGAGATGGGGGCTGCGATCAGGAGGAAGACGTCACCGGTCTGGATGGTGACGCTGCCGAGGTGGAAGGGTCCGCCGGGGATCTCGGGGAAGATCAGGGAGGATTCCGCTCCGGGGTACCAGGCCCATACCGCCTGCTGGAGGGCGATGGAGAGGCCGATGGCGGTGATGAGCGGGGCGAGCCTGGGAGCGTTGCGCAGGGGTCGGTAGGCGAAGCGTTCGGCACCGACGGCGATCAGGGTGGCGACGATGACCGCGCCTATGATCATGAGCGGGAGGGCTATCCACATGGTGGTGCCCCCGGGGAGCATCAGCCAGACGGTGAGGGCCCCGAACCCGCCGGTCATGAAGATCTCGCCATGCGCGAAGTTGATGAGCTGGACGATGCCATAGACCATCGTGTAGCCGATGGCGACGAGCCCGTACATGGATCCCAGTAGCAGGCCGTTGACCAGCTGTTGCGGCAGTTCGTGCACCGCAGGTCCTCCGAGTCTTTCGACGGATGTGACTCCGCGCGGGGCGCTTTTTGTGCGCGCCCCGCGCGGCAGGTTGGTGGTGCTCCGGTGGCCGGCCGTTCGAGCGGACTACCGGCTACCGGTTGGTGGCTGGGGGAGATCAGCCGCCGAAGGTGCCGGACTCGACGGACTTCCAGTCGGTGCCCTCGACCTTGTAGACGGTGAGCTGCTTGTTGGTGGCGTCGCCGAACTCGTCGAAGGAGACCTTGCCGGTCACACCGTCGAAGGAGACACCCTGGACGGCCGTGAGGACCTTGGCGCGGGCGTCGGCGGGGAGCTTGCCGTTGTTGGCGTCGACGGTGGCCTTGACGGCCTCGATGATCGCCCAGGCGGAGTCGTAGGAGTAGCCGCCGTAGGCAGCGAAGGGCTCCTTGTATCCGGCCTTGGTGTAGTTGGCGACGAAGTCCTTGGCGGACGGCAGGCTCTCGACCGGGGCGCCGACCGAGGTGGCGAGGTCGCCCGCGGCGTCGGCGCCGGCGAGCTCGACGTACTTCTTGTCGTAGATGCCGTCGCCGCCGATGAGCGGGATCTTGGTGCCGGAGGCCTTGATCTGCTTGCTGAGCGGGCCGGCCGCGGGGTACTCGCCGCCGTAGTAGACGGCGTCGGCGCCGGAGCTCTTGACCTCGGTCACGATCGCGGAGAAGTCCTTGCTCTCCGGGTCGATGTGGCCTTCGCCGACGATCTGGCCGCCGAGCTTGGTGAACTCGCCCTTGAAGGTGCCGGCGAGGCCTGCGCCGTAGGTCTTCTTGTCGTCAATGAGGAAGACCTTCTTCTTGCCCGCCTTGTTGAAGAGGTACTGCGCCGCGAACGGGCCCTGGATGGCGTCCGTGGTGGCGGTGCGGAAGTAGCTCTTGTAGGTGCGGGTCTTCTCGCCGGTGGCCCACTTGGGTCCCTGGGTGAGGGACGGGCTGGTGTTGGCCGGGGAGATCTGGGCGAGCTTGGCGTCGTCGAAGACCTTCTGCATGGACTCCGAGACGGAGGAGTTCAGGGGGCCGACGACACCGAGCACCTCCTTGTCGGCGACGAGCTTGGAGGCGTTCTGCTGGCCGGAGGAGGCCTGGGCCTGGTCGTCGAGGGCCTGGATCTTGAAGGTGACGCCCTTGACGTACTTCTTCTCGTTGGCCTGCTTGGCGGCGAGGTCGGCGGAGTTCTTGATGCCGAGGCCGAGGGCGGAGAGGTCGCCGGTCAGCGGGGCGTCGACGCCGATGATGACCGTGGTGTCGCCACTGGCGGCGTCGTTGGCCTTGTCGCCGCGCGATCCGCAGGCGGTGAGGGTGAGGGCGCCCGCGGCGAGTGCGGCGGTCACGGCAATGAGAGAACGCTGACGCACGATCAGTCCTTTCCTGGCACTGCGTCCCCCGTGGGACGCACCGTGTCGAACGCGGGAACCGAACTGAAAGGAATCCGGCTGGTCGCGGTGACTGGCCGTGACTCTAAGCGGGTCTTGGGGCGTTATGGAGGGCTGAGGCCAATGATGTGACTCTCTTGTTATGCCACGGCGTAATACATAGCGGATCTCTGCGGGTGGAAAGGGGGAAATCCGGCCGGTTCGTCTTGTCCGCATGTTGAGATGCGGCAGGACCGTTGGGTGGTTTGAGTACTGTCGCGCCAGGACTCTGGGGCCTTTTGGTCATGACGGCGGCGGAGTGCTCGCGTCTCGATCTTCGGGACAGGCCCTGGTCAGAGCGCTGGAGAGATCTCGCGCATAACGGTCGCCGGGGATGTAGCTGTGATCCTCTTTCTCAAACCCATTACTTAGGGTTACTTCCAGGAAAGGGAGCCCGGAATTCCGTGCCACATGCACGCAGTCTGTGACCCGAATCCGTACCGCGAGGTCACGGGCCTCCCCCGGGGCGAGCGTGGCCGGAAGTGGCGGCTCGACCTCCAGCGCGAGCGCCCTCGAGGGCTGCTCCAGCCGCTCCAGGGTGACGGCCGGACCGGACGCGGCGCGCACACGCACGGTGAACACGAAGACCGCGCCGGAGGGGTCCTGCCCGGGGTCCTGTCCGGCGCCCTGCCCCGCCGGAGCGACGTAGGCGAGGGAGAACGCCTGCGAGGGCGCGGGCGGCCTGTACGGGGCGGGGCGCGGCCGGGCCGCGTACAGCGCGGCCCCGCCGGCGACGACGGCGGACACGCAGGTCAGCGCCCCGAGGGCCAGGGCGGCCCGCCGGTGGCCCTCGTAGGCCTCGCGGAGCCGCCGGACGGCCGGGGGCGTGCGCGGCGTACGGGGAGCGGGGTGCGGGCCGTCCTGGGCCTCCGTGCCCTCCCCGGGCTCCAGCGGGCCGATGCCGCCGCTCACTGCCAGGGACCGCCCGTCGGGGTGCCCGACCGGTAGCGGTCCGCGCAGCGGCGCTCCGCCTCCCGGGCGGTGAGCTCGCGCGCGGCCGCCGGGCCCTTGGCGTCCCGCTCGGCGCGGGCATCGGCGAGGACGGCGCGCAGGATGTCGTTCTGGCCGCCGGACAGGCCCATGGACTGGTAGTCGAGGGCGACGGCGTCGCGGCCCTCGCCCGCGTCGAGGATGACGCCCGCCCAGTGGGTGATCAGGCGGGTGCAGACGTCCTGGGGCGCCGGTGGGGCGGAGGTGGTGGGGGGAGGGGTCCCGGGATCGCCGCCGGCGCAGCCGAGCGGTGCGGCGGCCAGCAGCGCCGTCGTCGCCGCCGCGGCCAAGGCGCGCAGCGGCGCCGGTCCGGATCCCATGCGGGAACGCTAGACCGGCGCCGCTGCGAGGGCAACGGCTAGTTGTTGCCGTCCTGTTGCGGGTTCACGTCGCGCAGCAGGCAGGTCAGGCGGGCGGTGCAGACGCGGCGGTCCTGTTCGTCCGTGATGACCACCTCGTAGGTGGCGGTGGAGCGGCCCCGGTGCACGGGGGTCGCGACGCCGGTGACCAGGCCGGACCGGGCGCCGCGGTGGTGGGTGCAGTTCAGGTCGACGCCGACGGCGACCTTGGTGATGCCGCCGTGCATCATCGCGCCGACCGAGCCGAGGGTCTCGGCGAGCACGGCGGAGGCCCCGCCGTGGAGGAGGCCGTAGGGCTGGGTGTTGCCCTCGACGGGCATGGTGGCGACGACGCGCTCGGCGGAGGCTTCGAGGATGCGGATGTCCATCCGCTTGCCGAGGTCGCCCGCCGAGAACAGCGCGGGCAGGTCGATGCCCAGGGCCGTGTACTCGTCGAGGACCTCTTGCGGGAACTTCACCGCGTGCTGCTGCTCGCCCATGGGCCGACTCCGTTCGTCAACGCTCGTTAACCATCTTTTCCTGGGGTCGTTCTATCAGGACGGCTCGAAGCGCACGACGACGGACTTGCTCGCCGGGGTATTGCTGGTGTCCGCGGTGGAGTCGAGGGGCACCAGCACGTTGGTCTCGGGGTAGTAGGCGGCGGCGCAGCCGCGGGCGGTCGGGTAGTGCACGACGCGGAAGCCGGGGGCGCGCCGTTCCACGCCGTCGCGCCACTCGCCGACGAGGTCGGTGTACGAGCCGTCGGCGAGCCCGAGTTCGGCGGCGTCCTCGGGGTTGACCATGACCACCCGGCGGCCGCCGGTGATCCCGCGGTAGCGGTCGTCGAGCCCGTAGATGGTGGTGTTGTACTGGTCGTGGCTGCGCAGGGTCTGCAGGAGCAGGCGCCCCGCCGGGAGGTGCGGGTACTCCACGGGGGCGGCGGTGAAGTTCGCCTTGCCGGTCTTCGTGGGGAAGCGGCGTTCGTCGCGCGGGGCGTGCGGGAGCTGGAAGCCGCCGGGGCGGGCCACGCGGGCGTTGAAGTCCTCGAAGCCGGGGATGACGCGGGAGATCCGGTCGCGGATGGCGGCGTAGTCCCGCTCGAACTCCTCCCAGGGGGTCTTGGAGGCCTCGCCGAGGACGGCGCGGGCCATGCGGGCCACGATCGCGGGCTCGGAGAGCAGGTGCGGGGAGGCGGGGGCGAGGTTGCCGCGGGAGGAGTGGACCATGCCCATGGAGTCCTCGACGGTCACGAACTGCGCTGTGCCCTTTTTACCGGGAGCCGGCGCCTGGACGTCCTTGTCGGTGCGGCCCAGGGTGGGCAGGATCAGGGCGCGTTTGCCGGTGACCGCGTGCGAGCGGTTGAGCTTGGTGGAGACGTGCACGGTCAGGGAGGCGCGGCGGATCGCGGCCTCGGTGACCTCGGTGTCGGGGGTGGCGCCGACGAAGTTGCCGCCCATGGCGAAGAGGACCTTGGCCTCGCCGTCGCGCAGGGCCTGGATGGAGCGGACCACGTCGAAGCCGTGCTCGCGGGGCGAGGTGATGCCGAATTCCTTGTCGAGGGCGTCGAGGAACGCGGGCGCGGGGCGCTCGAAGATCCCCATCGTGCGGTCGCCCTGGACGTTGGAGTGGCCGCGGACGGGGCAGACGCCGGCGCCGGGACGGCCGATGTTGCCGCGCAGGAGCAGCAGGTTGACGACCTCGCGGATGGTGGCGACGGAGTGCTTGTGCTGGGTGAGGCCCATGGCCCAGCAGACGATGGTGCGCTCCGAGGCCAGGATCATGGCCAGGGCGCGCTCGATGTCGGGGCGGGTCAGGCCGGTGGCGGTGAGGGTCTCGTCCCAGTCGGTGTCCTTGGCGGCGGCCGCGAACTCCTCGTAGCCGTGGGTGTGTTCGCGGATGAACTGCTCGTCGGTGGCGCCGTCGGCTTCGATGACCAGCTTGTTCAGGAGGCGGAAGAGGGCCTGGTCGCCGCCGATGCGGATCTGGAGGAACAGGTCGTTGAGGGCGGTTCCCTTGAGCATGCCGAGGGGCGTCTGCGGGTTCTTGAACCGCTCCATGCCGGCCTCGGGCAGCGGATTCACCGAGATGATCTTCGCGCCGGTGGACTTGGCCTTCTCCAGGGCGGAGAGCATGCGCGGGTGGTTGGTGCCCGGGTTCTGCCCGGCGACGATGATCAGGTCGGCCTGGTGGAGGTCTTCGAGGGAGACGCTGCCCTTGCCGATGCCGATGGTCTCGTTCAGCGCGGAGCCCGAGGACTCGTGGCACATGTTCGAGCAGTCGGGGAGGTTGTTGGTGCCGAACTCGCGGACGAACAGCTGGAAGAGGAAGGCCGCTTCGTTGCTGGTGCGGCCCGAGGTGTAGAAGAGGGCCTCGTCGGGGGAGTCCAGGGCGCGCAGTTCCTCCGCGATCACCGCGAAGGCGCGCTCCCAGCTGACCGGCTCGTAGCGGTCGCCGCCGGCCTCCATGAGCATCGGCTGGGTGATCCGGCCCTGCTGGCCCAGCCAGTATCCGGAGCGGCCGGCGAGGTCGGACAGGGGGTGCTCGGCGAAGAACGCGGGGGTGACCCGGCGCAGGGTGGCTTCTTCCGCGACGGCCTTGGCGCCGTTCTCGCAGAACTCGGCGGTGTGCCGCTTGTCGCCCTCGGGCCAGGCGCAGCCGGGGCAGTCGAAGCCGTTCTTCTGGTTGACCTTGAGGAGGGTGCGGGCGGTACGGGCCAGACCCATCTGCTCCTGCGCGATCCTCAGGGTGTGCCCGATCGCGGGCAGGCCTGCGGCGGCATGCTTGGGGGGCGCTACCTGCGGTGCGTCCTGTACCGGATCACCTGTGGGCGGCTTGGTGGCCATGTCGCTCCCCTTTGAGCAGTCCTCTTCTTACACGTCCGATCCTGTCACGCCCCGCCCGTGGCGCCGACGCCGGATTTACCCCACCTCCTCACCCGGCCTCTTTGCCCCGCCGCGCAGCCCGTCCGGATTTGTCAGTGGGGGCGCCTAGGATCGAGGGCGTGGCAGATTCAGCATCGAAGAAGACCGACCAGCCGACCGCAGCGGACCGCCCCCGCCTGATGCTCATGGACGGGCACTCCCTGGCGTACCGGGCGTTCTTCGCGCTGCCCGCGGAGAACTTCACCACCGCGACGGGGCAGCCGACCAACGCCATCTACGGGTTCGCGTCGATGCTGGCGAACACGCTGCGCGACGAGGCGCCCACGCACTTCGCGGTGGCGTTCGACGTGTCCCGCAAGACGTGGCGCTCGGCGGAGTTCCCCGAGTACAAGGCGAACCGCTCCAAGACCCCCGACGAGTTCAAGGGGCAGGTGGAGCTGATCGGCGAGCTCCTCGACGCGATGAGCGTGCCGCGGTTCGCGGTCGACGGCTTCGAGGCCGACGACGTGATCGCGACGCTCGCCACGCAGGCCGAGGCCCTCGGCTTCGACGTGCTGATCGTCACCGGTGACCGGGACTCCTTCCAGCTCGTCTCCGAGCACACCACCGTGCTCTACCCGACCAAGGGCGTCTCCGAGCTCACCCGCTTCACCCCCGAGAAGGTCGAAGAGAAGTACGGGCTCACCCCCCAGCAGTACCCGGACTTCGCGGCGCTGCGCGGCGACCCGTCCGACAACCTCCCCGGCATCCCGGGCGTCGGCGAGAAGACCGCCGCCAAGTGGATCACCCAGTTCGGGTCCTTCGCGGAGCTCGTCGAGCGCGCCGAGGAGGTCAAGGGCAAGGCCGGGCAGAACTTCCGCGACCACCTGGACGCCGTGAAGCTCAACCGGGTCCTGACCGAGATGGTCAAGGACGTCGCCCTGCCCAAGACCCCCGCCGACCTGGCCCGCGCCCCCTACGACCGGACCGCCGTCACCGGAGTCCTGGACGTACTGGAGATCCGCAACGCCTCCCTGCGCGAGCGGCTGCTCGCCGTGGACCCGGGCGCCGCCGAGCAGGAGGCCCCGGCCCCGGCGGCCGCCGCCGTGGAGCTGGACGGCTCCGTGCTGGGCGCCGGCGAGCTCGCGCCGTGGCTGGAGAGCCACGCGGGCGCCCCGCTCGGCATCTCCACCGTCGACAGCTGGGCGCTCGGCACCGGCAACGTCTCCGAGATCGCGCTGGCCTCGGCCGGCGGCGCCGCCGCCTGGTTCGAGCCGTCCGCACTGGACGAGGCCGACGAGCGGGCCTTCGCCGCCTGGGCCGCCGACGCCGCCAAGCCGAAGGTCGTGCACAACGCCAAGGCCCTGATGCGGGTGTTCCCGGAGCACGGCTGGACCCTGGCCGGGGTCGCCACGGACACCGCGCTCGCCGCCTACCTGGTCAAGCCGGGCCGCCGGTCCTTCGCCCTGGACGTGCTCTCCCAGGAGTACCTGCACCGGGAGCTGGCGCCCGCCGCCGCCGACGGGCAGCTCGCCTTCGGCGCCGACGACACCGCCGAGGCCGAAGCCCTGATGGCGCAGGCCCGCGCCGTCCTGGACCTCGGCGACGCCTTCGCCGTCAAGCTGCCCGAGGTGGGCGCCGCCGAGCTGCTCCACGACATGGAGCTGCCCACCTCCGAGCTGCTCGCCCGCCTGGAGCGGGCCGGCATCGCCGTCGACCAGAGCCACCTGGAAGCGATGGAGCAGCAGTTCGCCGCGGCCGTGCAGCAGGCGGTGAAGGAGGCGCACGCCGCGGTGGGCCACGAGTTCAACCTCGGCTCGCCCAAGCAGCTCCAGGAGGTCTTCTTCGGCGAGCTGGACCTGCCGAAGACGAAGAAGACCAAGACCGGCTACACCACGGACGCCGACGCGCTCGCCTGGCTGGCCACCCAGACCGACCACGAACTGCCCGTGCTCATGCTCCGCCACCGGGAGCAGGCCAAGCTGCGCGTCACCGTCGAGGGCCTGGTCAAGATGATCGCCGCGGACGGCCGGGTGCACACCAGCTTCAGCCAGACCGTCGCCGCCACCGGCCGACTGTCCTCCACCGACCCGAACCTGCAGAACGTGCCGGTGCGCACCGACGAGGGCCGGGCCATCCGCCGCGGCTTCGTCGTCGGCGAGGGCTACGAGTCCCTCATGACCGCCGACTACAGCCAGATCGAGCTGCGCGTCATGGCCCACCTGTCCGAGGACGAGGGCCTGCTCGAAGCCTTCCAGTCGGGCGAAGACCTGCACACCACCGTCGCCTCCCAGGTGTTCGGCGTCGAGCGCTCCGAGGTCGACGCCGAGATGCGGCGCAAGATCAAGGCCATGTCCTACGGTCTGGCCTACGGGCTCTCCGCGTTCGGCCTCGCCCAGCAGCTGAACATCGAGCCCGGCGAGGCCCGCGGCCTGATGGAGACCTTCTTCGAGCGCTTCGGCGGGGTCCGGGACTACCTGGGCCGCGTCGTCGAGGAGGCCCGCGCCACCGGCTACACGGCCACCGTCTTCGGCCGCCGCCGCTACCTCCCGGACCTCAACAGCGACAACCGCCAGCGCCGCGAGGCCGCCGAGCGGATGGCGCTGAACGCCCCGATCCAGGGCACCGCCGCCGACATCGTCAAGGTCGCGATGCTGCGCGTGGACCAGGCGATCACCGGGGCAGGGCTCAAGTCGCGGATGCTGCTCCAGGTCCACGACGAAATCGTGCTGGAGATCGCGCCGGGGGAGCGCAAGCAGGTGGAGGAGCTGGTGCGCCGCGAGATGGCCGCCGCCGTCGACCTGCGGGCCCCGCTGGACGTGTCCGTGGGCGTCGGCCCCGACTGGGAGTCCGCCGCGCACTGATCGCCCGCACCTGTGGTCCGGCAGCGCCCGTCCCCGCCTACGCGGTGGGGACGGGCGTTTTCGCGTCTGCGTCCGTGCCCGGGCCCGTGTCTGCGGCCGTGTCTGTGTCCGAGCGGGCGCGGACCGGCCGGTGGCGCAGGCGCACGAGGACCCCGTACAGCAGCAGCCCCACGACGAGGCCGCCGCCCGCGCCGAAACAGACGGTCGGGATGATGTCGAGCGGGGTGCGGATCCGGTCGAAGAAGGTGAAGAAGCGCAGCACGCGCAGGGTGACCCCGACCGCCACGCATCCGAGGACCAGCGCGAGCGCGCCCCACACCTCGGCCCGGCCGAGCACCGGGACGGACGCGGGGGCCGGCGCGTCCGGCAGCCGGCGCAGCGCGGTCGCCGTGAACCAGACCAGGAAACAGGCCGCGAGCGCCGAAGTCCCGTACTGCAGGTACGAGTAGAGGGGCAGCCCGAGGGCGAGCGGCTCGCCCAGCTCCGGCAGGGTGCGCGTCCCGAAGCGGTCGACGTGCGTGAAGGCGTCCCACACCACGTGCGTGAGCGAGCCGACGACCGCCGAGAGGTAGAACCAGAGGGCCAGCGAGGGCAGTCGGCGCCCGCGCCAGTCCTCGCCCCGGACGAAGGCGTGCACCCTGCCCTGCCGGCCGCGGGGCAGGAGCGCGATCAGCGGCTCGCGCAGCAGCAGCCAGCACGCCGCGAGGACGGCGGTCAGCGCCGCGTCGGCGGTCAGGACGCCGGGCAGGGAGTGCGTGAAGGTGCCGTACGGCTTGAGGCCCGAGACGACCGTGTCGGCGAAATAGAAGCTGTCCGGAGCGAACGACCCGAGGACCAGCGCCGATCCGACGAGGGGGCCGCGCGCACGACCGGACCGGCGGACGGCCGGAAGAACGGCGGCCGCGTGGCTGAGGGTGAACGGCATGGGCCTTGTCTCCGGGGCTCGACTCATCGACTGGTGCGGACCGGTGAGGACCTGTGCGGCCCGGTGCGATCGGTGTGTCCAGTATGGGCGGCCTGCGGAACACATGAGGAAATCGTGAATTCCGGCTCGCGATGCGTGCCCTGTCCAGCGAGTTGACGTAGGGTCACGCGGACGTCGAGGGGGAGGGGGGTCCGGCTCATGACGGCTCGGATTCGGATACCGGTTCGGATATCGGCACGCGCGTCCGCGGGGATGTCGACGCGGTTCGGCCGGGTGGTGCGCAAGGGCGGGGCCGCCGTGCTCGTCTCCGCCCTCGTGGCCGCCGTGCTGACCGCCTCGCAGGGGCCGGTCGCGGCCGGCGCCGACGCGTCACCGGTCGCGGAGCCCGCGCCCGCACCCGTGCCCGACGGCTCCGCGGGGGACGGCTCCTACTTCACCGCCCTGCCGCCGCTGGTGAGCCCCGAGCCGCCGGCCGTGCTGCTGCCCGAGGACGGGGCGGCCCCGGCGCCGCCCGTGGTACCGGCCGCCGCGGATCCGGGGCCGCACACCGAGCCCGCGGCCACGGGCGGGGCCGAGGGCGCGCAGGGGATACCGGCGAGCGTGCTCGCCGCGTACCGGGGCGCGGAGCAGGCGGTCGGCAGGAACGACCCCGGATGCGGACTGCGCTGGCAGCTCCTCGCGGCGATCGGCAAGGTCGAGTCCGGGCAGGCGCGCGGCGGGCAGGTCGACGCCGCCGGTACGACGCTGCGACCGATCCTGGGGCCCGTGCTCGACGGCAACGGCTTCGCGAACATCTCGGACACCGACGGCGGGGCCTACGACGGGGACTCCCGCTACGACCGTGCGATCGGGCCGATGCAGTTCATCCCGTCCACCTGGGCCTCGTGGGGCCAGGACGCCAACGGCGACGGCCGGCGCGACCCCAACAACGTGCACGACGCCGCGCTCGCGGCGGGCCGCTACCTGTGCGCCGGTACGCGTGACCTGCGGGTGGACGCGGATCTGGACCGGGCCGTGCTGTCGTACAACCAGTCCTCCGCGTACCTGCGGACGGTGCGCTCGTGGTTCACGTACTACCTGAAGGGCGCGCACGAGGTCCCGGACGGCCGTGGCAGCGGTGGCGGTACCGGTAGTGGTGGCGGCAGCGGCAGCGGCGGCACTCCGGGGGTCACACCTCCGAAGCCGAGCCCGAGCCCGACACCGAAGCCGACGCCCACGCCCACGCCTTCACCCACCCCTTCGCCGAAGCCGACGCCCACGCCGACGCCGAGTCCCACCCCGAGTCCCAAGCCGACGCCGACGCCGACGCCCACGCCGAGCCCCACGCCGACGCCGAGCCCCACGCCCACGCCCAGCCCTACCCCGACGCCGAGCCCCACCCCGACCCCCACGCCCAGCCCGAAGCCCACCCCGAGCCCCACCCCGACTCCGAAGCCCACCCCGACCCCGTCGCCGACGCGCGAGCCCTCTCCGAAGCCCACGGCTTCGGTCTCCCCGTCGCCGAAGCCCAAGCCGTCGGCCAAGCCGTCGCCGTCCGCGTCCGCCGTCGGTCCGGCGCCCACGGCGACCCTCTGACGCACACCGCCGCCCGCCCCCCTGAGCGGGGGCGGGCCCTGGCGTGGCGGCCCGTACGGGTCGAGGGTCCGGCCGAGGTCTTCGCGTACGCGGACCCGCCGACCGCCCGGGTGGGCGCGGCGGGTCCGCTCCTCGTGTTCCCCGCTGAAGCGCCCTTCCCCCGGGCCGCCGCGAGGTCACCTCGCGAGCAGTGGCTCAAACGGTTCTCATCTGTCACCCGCATTGCTACGGTGCCACCGCCCTGACGACCAATCAGATTCCGGAGGCCCCGGCATGCGCGCAATCGTCGCCGCCGCCAGCGGTCTCGTCCTCGCGGCGCTCCTCGTTTTCGCCATCACGGCGACGGGGGCGCCGGAAGGCAAGACCTCACCGAAGCCCCTGCTCACCACCGCGCCCGCCGCGCCCGGAAAGTAGAGGAGGGCCCGGTCATGCGACGTAGAGCAAGCCTCGTCCTGCTAGCCGTAGCCGTGTTCTGTGCAGCCCTCGCACCGCTGCTGCGCTGGTACGCGTACCCCAGGCTCGCGAAGATCCCGCCGAGCCAGTACCAGGAGATGGTGCTGGAGGCGAAGGACGCGACCCTCGTCGACTACGCCACCATGCAGCCGAAGAAGGTCGACAAGGTCACCATCGTCCAGACCCTCAAGGGCAACGTCGAGGCGTCGAAGGAGATAGAGGCCAGCGCCGGCAAGGACGTCGTGGTCTGGGACACCTTGACCCACATCATGGGCCCGGACGGGAAGATGGTCTCCCAGATCCCCGAGCGCTACATCTTCGACGCCCACAGCCAGGACCCGGTGCACGCCACCGGCGAGGCCGTGGACGGGGACCCGGTCAAGCGCGAGGGCATCGAGTTCAAGTGGCCGTTCTTCACCGAGCCGCGCGACTACCTCTATTTCGACGCGCAGACCCGGACCTCCTCGCCCATCCATTACGTGGGGCCGCGCAAGTTCAAGGGCATGGACGTCTACTACTACGAGCAGACCGTGCCGTGGACGAAGGTCGGGCTGCCGAAGAAGATGCCGTTCGAGGGCATCGACCCGGCGACGTTCGAGCAGACCACCGGAACCAGCCTCTGGTACACGACCAAGGCGATGTTCTGGGTCGACCCGGTGACCGGGGCGCCCGTCAACGCCGAGCAGGAGATCCAGCAGGAGATGCGCGGCGGGAGCCTCGCGGGAAGCGCGCCCGACGGGAAGATCACCGTCTTCGCCGGGCACGTGAAGATCCGCGAGGACTACAGCGACTACACCGTCGACCTGGTCAAGTCGAACCGGGTCATGGTCCTCGGGCTGCACACGTACGCCCCGATCGGGCTGGCGGCCGGCGGGCTCGCGCTCTTCGGGCTCGCGCTCTGGCTGGAGGCGCGCGGCCGGCGCCCCCGCCAAGAGGAGCCGTTCAGCGCTTGAGCCGGGCGTTGGTGTGCCGGGTGGGCTCGGCGGTCGCCGGGTCCTCGGGCCACGGGTGCTTGGGGTAGCGGCCCCGGAGCTCGGCGCGGACGGCGCGGTAGCCGCCCTGCCAGAAGGACGCCAGATCGGCGGTGACCGCGGCGGGCCGGCCGGCGGGCGACAGGAGATGGACGAGTACGGGGACCCCCGCGACCCGGGGGGTCTCGGCCAGCCCGAACAGCTCCTGGAGCTTGACCGCGAGGACGGGCTGCCCGTGCTCGGCCGCGTAGTCGACGCGGATCCGGGAGCCGCTCGGCACCTCGATCCGCTCCGGGGCCAGCTCGTCGAGCCGGGCGGCCTCGCCCGTGGCCCAGGGCAGCAGCCGGTTCAGCGCCTGCCCGGCGTCGATCCGCGCGAGGTCGCCGCGGCGGCGGGCCCGGGACAGTTCGGGCTCCAGCCAGTCGTCGGCCCGCTCCAGCAGCTCCCCGTCGTCCGCCACGTCGGGCCAGGGTGCACCGAGGGTGCGGTGCAGGAATCCGAGCCGGGCCCGGAGCGCCTGTGAGTCCTGGGTCCAGCGCAGCAGGCCGAGCCCCTCGGTGCGCAGTCCGTCGAGCAATGCGGCCCTGACGAGGGCGCGGTCGGGGTCGCGCAGCGGTCGCGCGGCGAGCTCGATGGCACCGAGCCGGGTGACCCTGCGGGCCACGAGGTCGCCGTCCTCCCAGTGCACCTCTTCGCCCTCGAGGAACAGGTGGCCCGCCGCCGTGCGGGCGGTGTCCTCGTCGAGGAGGGCGGCGAGGCGGACACGGGCGGACGCCGAGTGCGGGGGCCTGTCGGCGACTGCGACGGCCAGCCAGGGCGCGCTGCGCAGCCCCGACCCCTCGCCGAGCTCGGCCCCGGTCCCGGAGGCCATGAGGAAGGCCCCCTGGCCCTTGGCCCTGGCGACCCGCTCGGGGAAGGCGAGCGCGGCCACGAGCCCGGCGGCGCCGTCGTCGGGGAGGGAGCCTTCCCCCACCCCGCCCCTTCCGCCCCGGGCCTCGTACGTGCGCTTCGCGCCCGTGCCATCGAACGCCGGGGCCGGGGCGGAGCCCCGGGAATCGGGAAGGGGCGGGGTGGGGGAACGCCCCGCAGGGCTGCCTTCCGCCGCCGCGCGCTCCAGGCGGCGGGCCTCCGCCCGCCAGCGGGAGCCGTACGGGTCGCCGCCCGCGCGGGCACGGCGCCAGGCCGCGGCCAGGTCGTCTCCGTACTCCCGCGGCGGCTCCTCGCTCAGCAGGGCCACCAGCTCCGCCGCCCGCCGGGGCCCCAGCGCGGCGGAGCCGTCGAGCAGGGCCCGGGCGAGGCGCGGGTGCAGGCCGAGCCGGGCCATCCGCAGCCCGCGCGGGGTCGGCCGCCCCGCCGGGGACACCGCGCCCACCGCGAGCAGCACCTCCCGCGCCGCGGCCATCGCTCCGGCCGGCGGCGGATCGAGCAGGGCCAGGCCGGTCGCGTCCGGGTCGCCCCAGCAGGCGGCCTGGAGGGCGAACTGCGCGAGGTCCGCGATCCGGATCTCGGGGGAGGGGTACGCGGGCAGTCGCCCGTCCTCCGCTTCGGCCCAGCAGCGGTACACCGTGCCCGTGGCCTCGCGCCCGGCCCGGCCCGCGCGCTGGCGGCCGGCCGCGCGGGACGCCCGTACGGTGGCCAGCGCGCCCAGGCCCCGGGCGTGGTCGACCCGGGGTTCGCGGGCCAGCCCCGAGTCCACGACGATCCGTACGCCGGGCACGGTCAGGCTGGACTCCGCGACGGCGGTGGACAGGATGACCCGGCGGTGCGGCGCGGGGGACAGCGCCGCGTCCTGGACGGAGGCCGGGGCGCGGCCGTGTATCTGGAGCACCTCCGCGTCGACGGCGCCGAGCTGCCCGGCGACCCGGGCGATCTCACCGACGCCGGGCAGGAAGCACAGGACATCGCCGGAACGTTCCGCCAGCGCCCGCCGCACCACCGAGGCCACGTGCGTCAGCTGCGCCGGATCCACCCTCATCCCGTGCGGCGGCCGCACCGGGCGGGCCGGCGGGGCCCACACGGTCTCCACCGGGTGGGAGACGCCGGCGGCCTCCACGACGGGGGCGTCCCCCAGAACGCGGGCCCAGCCCGCCGCGTCCGTGGTCGCCGAGGCCGCGAGGAGCCGCAGCTCCGGGCGCAGGGTCGCGCGTACGTCCAGGAGGAAGGCGGCGACCGTGTCGGCGTCCAGGTGCCGCTCGTGGCACTCGTCCAGGATGACCAGGTCGGTCCCGGACAGCTCCTGGTCCCGCTGGAGCCGCTGGAGCAGCACGCCGGTGGTGACCACCTCGATCACGGTGGACGGCCCGACCACCCGCTCACCGCGCACCGTGAAGCCCACCGAGGCGCCGACCTGCTCACCGAGCAGCCAGGCCATCCGCCGGGCCGCGGCGCGGGCGGCGATCCGGCGGGGTTCGGCGACCACGACCCGGCGGCGCGGTCCGCCCCCCACCAGCCCCGCCAGCACCAGCGGCACCAGCGTGGTCTTGCCGGTGCCGGGCGGGGCACAGAGCACGGCTGCGCCGTGGGCGTCGAGCGCCGAAGCGAGCGCGGGCAGGGCTTCCCGTACGGGAAGGGAGTCGAGGTCGGCCGTACGGATCACGCGCTGTCCCGTCACCGGCTCAGTCCCGCTCGCACACGAAGATCGCCGTACCGGGGATGAGGTTGCCGCGCAGCGGGGACCAGCCGCCCCACTCCTGGCTGTTCCACGCGGGCCACTCCGGCTCGACCAGGTCGACGAGGCGGAAGCCGCCCGCGACCACGTCCCGTACCCGGTCGCCGAGGGTGCGGTGGTGCTCCACATATACGGCGCGGCCCTGCTCGTCCTGCTCGACGTACGGGGTGCGGTCGAAGTAGGAGGCGGAGACGGACAGCCCCTCGGGGCCCGGCTCGTCGGGGAAGGCCCAGCGGATGGGATGGGTGACGGAGAAGACCCAGCGGCCGCCGGGGCGCAGGACGCGGCGCACCTCGCGCATGACGTTCACGGGGTCGGCGACGAAGGGGACGGCCCCGTAGGCGGAGCAGGCGAGGTCGAAGGAGCCGTCGCGGAAGGGGAGGCGTCCGGCGTCGGCCTCGATCAGGGGGACGTCATCGCCGATCCGCAGGGCGTGCTGGAGCTGGCGGTGGGAGAGGTCCAGGGCGACGGGACGGGCGCCCTGGGCGGCCAGCCAGCGCGAGCACTGGGCGGCGCCGGCGCCGATCTCCAGGACGTCCTTGCCCTTGAGGGAGGAGGCGGGGCCGAGCAGGGCCGCCTCGGCCTCGTCCAGGCCCTCGGGTCCCCAGACGAAGCGGTCGTCGCCGAGGAACGCTCCGTGCTCGCTCTGGTAGTCGTCGGCGTTGCGGTCCCACCAGCCCCGGCTCGCCCGGCTGCTCTCCGCTTCCCCCGCGTCACGCCGCGTGGCCTCGGAATCGTCTTCGGCGGCCGATCCGGCTTCGTACGCCTCTTCGGGGGCGCAGTCCTCTTGGTTCATGGGGCCCGTCGTCGTAGTCTGCGAATGTCTGCGGAAAGCGGGCTGGAAGGGCCATCGGCGCCTGCCTGCCCGCTAATTGTGCCGGTTGTGCGGTGATCCGCCCGGGGTGTGCGCCTTCGCGCATTGACCCTGTCCGGCTGCCCCCGTATGCTACAAGTTGCGCTGCGAGCCTGTGCTCCTCAGACCTAGCAGGCTGCGCTTGTATCTGTTGATGTCCCCTCGGTTTTCGAGGCCCCCACCCCGCACGTCGCGGAACTGGGGCTTCCTTGGCTGTCCGGCTTCTTCGGCAGATGCCGATAAGGGCTCCCGGCGTAGCAGTACCTACGACTTTCTGTCCGTAACCGGAGCCCTTACCCACATGACGAGCAGCACCGAGACCACCGCAACCACCCCGCAGGTTGCGGTCAACGACATCGGCGACGCGGACGCGTTCCTCGCGGCGATCGACGCGACGATCAAGTACTTCAACGATGGCGACATCGTCGACGGCGTCATCGTCAAGGTTGACCGGGACGAGGTTCTCCTCGACATCGGTTACAAGACCGAAGGCGTCATCCCGAGCCGCGAGCTCTCGATCAAGCACGACGTCGACCCGAACGAGGTCGTCAAGGTCGGCGACGAGATCGAGGCCCTGGTTCTCCAGAAGGAGGACAAGGAAGGCCGCCTGATCCTCTCGAAGAAGCGCGCTCAGTACGAGCGTGCCTGGGGCACCATCGAGAAGATCAAGGAAGAAGACGGCATCGTCACCGGTACCGTCATCGAGGTCGTCAAGGGTGGTCTCATCCTGGACATCGGCCTCCGCGGCTTCCTGCCGGCCTCTCTCGTCGAGATGCGTCGCGTCCGCGACCTCCAGCCCTACGTGGGCAAGGAGCTCGAGGCGAAGATCATCGAGCTGGACAAGAACCGCAACAACGTGGTCCTGTCCCGCCGCGCCTGGCTCGAGCAGACCCAGTCCGAGGTTCGCCAGACGTTCCTCACCACCCTGCAGAAGGGTCAGGTCCGCTCCGGCGTCGTCTCCTCGATCGTCAACTTCGGTGCCTTCGTGGACCTGGGTGGCGTCGACGGTCTCGTGCACGTCTCCGAGCTGTCCTGGAAGCACATCGACCACCCGTCCGAGGTTGTCGAGGTCGGCCAGGAAGTCACCGTCGAGGTCCTCGACGTCGACATGGACCGCGAGCGCGTCTCCCTGTCGCTGAAGGCGACGCAGGAAGACCCGTGGCAGCAGTTCGCCCGGACGCACCAGATCGGTCAGGTCGTCCCGGGTAAGGTCACCAAGCTGGTTCCGTTCGGTGCGTTCGTCCGCGTGGACGAGGGCATCGAGGGTCTGGTCCACATCTCCGAGCTGGCCGAGCGCCACGTGGAGATCCCGGAGCAGGTCGTCCAGGTCAACGACGAGATCTTCGTCAAGGTCATCGACATCGACCTCGAGCGTCGCCGGATCTCGCTGTCGCTGAAGCAGGCCAACGAGTCCTTCGGTGCCGACCCGGCGTCGGTCGAGTTCGACCCGACCCTGTACGGCATGGCCGCGTCTTACGACGACCAGGGGAACTACATCTACCCCGAGGGCTTCGACCCCGAGACCAACGACTGGCTCGAGGGCTTCGACAAGCAGCGCGAAGCCTGGGAGGGCCAGTACGCCGAGGCGCAGCAGCGCTTCGAGCAGCACCAGGCTCAGGTCATCAAGAGCCGCGAGGCCGACGAGGCCGCCGCTGCCGAGGGTGCGGCCGCTCCGGCCGCGGGCAGCAGCAGCAGCGCCGGTGCGGGCATCTCGGGTGGTTCGTACTCCTCCGAGGGTGCGGACGAGACCTCTGGCGCCCTGGCGTCGGACGAGGCCCTCGCCGCGCTCCGCGAGAAGCTGGCCGGCGGCCAGAGCTGATCGCAGCAGCGCAGCGTGAGCTGAGCTGATCTTCACCGGTAAGGCCCGTCCCCTCTGGGGGGCGGGCCTTACCGCGTCGTGCGGCCGCGCCGCACGCCGTGCCGAACGTCGGGCCTTCCCGTGAACACCGCCTCGTGAATACCGTCAACTGGGGAATGGTCACGGGTCCTTGAACGTTCTTGCCAGAGAACGCGGCGGAGGAGGAGTGGTGGCGGTGCTTGATCCACAGGGTTTGTACGAATGGGACGCCAAGGGCCTGGCGGTGGCCGACCTGGCGCTCGCCCAGGACTCGGCCGGGCTGGTCATGCTCTACCACTTCGAGGGGTACATAGACGCGGGCGAGACCGGCGAGCAGATCGTCGAGCGGCTGCTCGACACGCTGCCCCACCAGGTCGTGGCCCGGTTCGACGCGGACCGTCTGGTGGACTACCGGGCACGGCGTCCGCTGCTGACCTTCCAGCGCGACCACTGGACGGAGTTCGAGGAGCCCCTGCTCGAGGTGCACCTCGTCCAGGACGCCACGGGCGCGCCCTTCCTGCTGCTGTCCGGCCCCGAGCCGGACGTGGAGTGGGAGCGCTTCTCCGTCGCCGTCCGGCAGATCGTCGAGCGCCTGGGCGTGCGGCTCTCCGTCAACTTCCACGGCATCCCCATGGGCGTCCCGCACACCCGTCCCGTCGGGATCACCCCGCACGGCAACCGGACCGACCTCATGCCGGGACACCGCAGCCCCTTCGACGAGGCCCAGGTCCCCGGCAGCGCCGAGTCGCTGGTCGAGTTCCGCCTCGGTCAGGCCGGGCACGACGTGCTGGGCGTCGCGGCCCACGTACCGCACTACGTGGCGCGCTCCCCGTATCCCGACGCCGCGCTGACCGTCCTGGAGGCGATCACCGCCGCGACGGGGCTGGTCCTGCCGTCGGTCGCGCACGCGCTGCGCACCGAGGCGCACCGCACGCAGACGGAGATCGACCGGCAGATCCGGGAGGGCGACGAGGAGCTGGTCAGCCTGGTGCAGGGGCTGGAGCACCAGTACGACGCTGCGGCCGGCGCCGAGACCCGGGGCAACATGATCGCGGAGCCCGCGGAGATTCCGTCGGCGGACGAGATCGGCCTCGAATTCGAGCGGTTCCTGGCGGAGCGCGAGGGCGAGGGCTAGGGCTGAGGTAGGGCCTCCGGGGCCTCCGGCTGGGGTTGCGGTCGGGGTCCGGTCGGGGGGCTGTACGGGGCCCGGGGCGCGGGGGCTAGTCTGCCCGGCATGTTGAAAGTTGGCCTGACAGGCGGAATCGGCGCCGGCAAGAGCGAGGTCTCGCGGCTGCTGGCGGGGTACGGGGCGGTCGTCGTGGACGCCGACCGGATCGCGCGGGAGGTCGTGGAGCCGGGTACGCCCGGGCTCGCCGCGGTGGTGGCCGCCTTCGGGGAGTCCGTACTGACTCCGGTGGGCGTGCTGGACCGGCCCAAGCTGGGGTCGATCGTGTTCGCCGACCCCGAGAAGCTGCGGATCCTCAACGGGATCGTGCACCCGCTGGTCGGGGCCCGGTCCGCCGAGCTGGAAGCCGCCGCGGGACCCGACGCGATCGTGGTGCACGACGTACCGCTGCTCGCGGAGAACGGGCTCGCGCCGCTGTACGACCTGGTCGTCGTCGTGGACGCGGCGCCCGCCACCCAGCTGACCCGGCTCACGGGGCTGCGGGGCATGGAGGAGTCGGAAGCCCGGGCCCGGATGGCCGCGCAGGCCACGCGGGAACAGCGGCTGGCCGTGGCCACGCTCGTGATCGACAACGACGGGCCGCTGGAGGCGCTGGAGCCGCAGGTGCGCAAGGTGTGGGACGAGCTCACGGCGCGGGCGGCCGGCGGCGGGGCCTGACGCAGGGTGCGTGACGTTTGACGTGTGCTGGTTGACGCGTGCTGGTTGACGCGTGACGCGTGACGTGTTCACGGAATAGCGGGCAGTGCGCGGGGCGTTGAACGCGGCTGTAGAGGGAAGGAACAGACCGTGTCCGACACCACGCCACAGCTCCCGCCGCCGTCGCGGTCCTCGTCGCCCGAGACGCACGTCATCGACTACCGGGCCGCGGAGCAGCTCCTCGCCGCGCGTGATCCGCGCGGTGCGGTGAAGTTGCTCGACTCGGTCATAGCCGCCCACCCGGAGAACACGGCGGCCCGGCTGCTGCGCGCCCGGGCCTTCTTCGCCGCCGCCCAATTGCGGCCGGCGGAGCTGGAGTTCGAGATCGTGTTGGAGCGGGAGCCGGACAATGCCTTCGCCCACTTCGCGCTGGCCCGCACCCACGAGCGCGCCGGACGGCCGGAACAGGCCCGCAAGCACTTCCGCCTCGCGGCCGCCCTGGACCCCCAGCCGGACTACCTGGCGGCGGCCCGCTTCGAGAAGTAGCTACGGCTTGGTGGCCGGGGGCTCGTACGGGGGGACGTCGCGGCCCGGCTGGTAGTGCGGGCCCTGGTGGATGCGGTGGAGCACCACGGCCAGGTCCACGGCCGCGAGCACGGTGACGGCGGCGCAGGCCGCGGCCCACCCGGGCCGGGCGGCGAGCGCGAACGCCGCCGCCCCGGCGCCGGACCAGACCAGCCCCCACAGGCTCAGCCAGAAGCGCAGCCGCAGCGCGCTGCGGGCGGTCACCGGCTCGTTTCCGGTGCGCACGGCCATCACCGCCTCGACGTGTCGCCCACCCGGGCTCCCCCCGTCCCTTCCATAGTCCCACCGGGGGCGCGGTGCGTCAGGGGTTGAGCTTGTTCACGGCCTTGACGGTCGTCTTCTTGAAGGCCGGGAGGGGCGCCTCGTTCAGGTACCCCATCTGCCCCCACTTCACGATCGTCACGGTGGAGCCGTCGCGGCCGATGCCGTACAGGTGGACGCCGGGCTCGGATTCCGGCATGGAGGTGTGCACCCCGTAGACGTGTGCGCCTTCCTCGACGCTGAGCTTCCCGTAGTCCTGCCAGGAGGCCGTACCGCCCGGGGTCTTGCGCAGCCAGTCGGCGGCGCAGGCCGCGACCTTGCGCTCCAGGGCCGCCGCGAGCTTGACGGCCGCGGCGTCGGAGGAGGTGCGTACGGACACCTGGACCGCGCCCGTGTCGAACTCGGTGGAGAAGTCGCGGTACCAGCTTCCGGTGGCGGGGAGGACGCCCTCCACGCAGAACGGCGCGAACTCGGGCAGCCCCTTGGTGACCTTCCCGGCGTACCAGGCGGAGCCGGGGTGCGGGGGCAGGTCGGTGCCGGCCAGGAACCCGGGCGCGGTGACGGCGGCCGTGGAGGTGGTGGAGGCGGCGAGTACGAGGGCGGTGGCGGCGGCCGCGGTGGCCGCGAGGGCGGCGGCGGTGCGGGCGGTGCGGGCGGCGGCGGTGCGGGCGGTGCGTCGGAACATGGTCGGTTCTCCCCGTGTGGTCCGTGCCGGTGCGGCGGTGTGGCGGTGCTTCTGGAGAAGGCTGTACCCCGGCCCGGGCCCGAGCCGACGGTTCGGGACGAACTCGGGACAATGGAACGGCCGTACGCACCGTCAGCTGCGGGAACATCGTTGGCATGGAACGGAACTCCGGGACGGGGAGATCGGCCGAGGCGCAGGCGTTCGCGCGGTCGATGAGGGAACTGAAGGAGCGGAGCGGGCAGAGCTACGGGGCCCTCGCCCGCGTCCTCCACACGAGCACGTCGACCCTGCACCGGTACTGCAGCGGTGAGGCTCTGCCCGCAGAGTTCGCGGTGGTCGACCGCTTCGCCCGGGCCTGCGGGGCGTTGCCGACGGACGCGGTGGAACTGCACCGGGCCTGGCTGCTGGCGGATGCGCGGCGGCGGGCGGTGGCGGTGGCGGTGGAGGTGGAGGTGGCGGCGGTGGAGGCGGCGCCGCCCGTGGACGAGGGGGACCGGGACCCGGAGGTGGTGGCTGCGGACATCGGTGTGCCGGGGGCGCCTGCGCCGCGCCGGACCGGGCGCCGCCTGCTGCTGGCCGGGGTGGCGGCGGCCGCCGTCGTGGCCCTCGGCGTGGGCGTCGGGTGGCTTCCGCAGACGGGCCGGGACGGCCGGGCAGCCCAGGCGGGCCCGACGGTGGGGGCTCCCGGTACGGCTACGGCCACGGGCGGGGCCACGGAGACAGGACCGGCGACCGGGCCGACGGAGTCGGAGGCCGCGCAGGGAACCCCGACCGGTCCCGCGGCGACGCCGACGGAGAGCGGCACGGCGGCGGGTACGTCGGCGGGAGCGACGGGAACGCCGACCGGTCCCGCGGCGACGGGCGGACCCTCGCCGGCCTCCCCGCCCCTGCGCGCGGCCGTACGGTCGCACGTGTGGGCGGCGGGCTGCGACCACGCGTACCTAGCCGAGCCGGCTCCCTCCGCGGTGCCCCCGCCGCCCCTGGAGGCGGACGCGCCCGCGTGGGCGGCGGGGCGGAGGGCCGTCCACGCGGGGACGCAGATCGTGGAGGTCACCCTGCTGGGCACGGGTCCGGACCCGGTGGTCCTGGAGGACCTGGAGGTACGGGTGGTCGGGCGGCGGGCCCCGCTGCGGTGGAACGTGTACGAGATGTCGCAGGGCTGCGGCGGAGGGATCACCCCGGCCGCGTTCACGGTCAACCTGGACGCGCCGCGCCCGCTGGCGCGGCCGGTGGCCGGCAACGACCAGGGGGAGAAGATCGAGGCCCCCGCCTTCCCGCTCAAGGTCTCCGCCACCGAACCGGCCGTCCTGCGGGTGGTGGCGAGCAGCACCGGATGCGACTGCGACTGGTACCTGGACCTCCGCTGGAGCGCCCCCACCGGCTCCGGCACCCTCCGCCTCGACGAGTCCGGCCGCCCCTGGCGCATCTCCGCAGCCTCCCCGGACCGTCCGGTCTACGGCTACGCCCACGAACGGGGCCGCTGGAGCCGCTGAACGGCACCGCGGCCGGTGCGGCTGCGCCGTCGGCCCGGCGCAGGGTCCGGCGGGCGGGTGTGGGTGGCGCGCCCTGCGGGGCTGTCCCCTACCCGCCCTTCCCCCGTTCCCCGGGCTCGGCCGGACCCGTTGCCGGGTGCGGCGCCGGTACCGGGGGTCCGGGGCGCAGCCCTGGGGAACGGGCCAAGGGCGGGTAGGGGACTCCGCCCCGCAGGGCCTACCACCCGCACCCGCCCACGGCGCCGCCGGGTCACCGCGCCGCCGGAGCCCCCGAGCTTTGGGAAACGTGCAGCTCAGTGGGATTGTCAGTGGGCCCGCCTAGACTCGGTGGCAGAGGGGATTCGTCCGGCCGCGAAGGTCACGGCGGCCGCGGGGAGGGCGAGAGGGGGAGCACGATGGACATGCCGACGACGTCGCGCGCACCGGGGCAGCCGGCCGTGACCGTGTCCGCTCTGCCGCGGCACGCCGCCGTGTTCCTGCCCGCTGCCGTGCCCCGCGAGAGCCGCATCGCGTTCTGGGCCCCCGACGGGGACCCCCTGCCCGCCGAAGGCGTCCCGGCCACGCTTCAGGTGGTCCGTCCCCATGGCGAGGGCATCCGTACCCGCACGGTGCCCGCCGTCACGCTGACGGTCACCGCCGCCCTGCCCGTGCTCGTCCGCGCGGTCCGCGCGGCCCGCGGGCCCGCCACGCATCCCGCGACCCGCGCTTGGGGGACCGCCGCCGTCCAGGCGCTGTCCCTCGTCGCGCGGGGCCGTCTGCTGCCCGGGCTGACCCCAGACGGGGTCGACGCCTGGCGGGCCGGGCCCCTGGACGCCGAGGACATCGCGCATCTGCGCGCGGTCGCCGCCGCCCTGCCCCACGAGGGGTACGCCACACCGCTCGCCGGACGCCGCCCGCTTCACCTGCCCGAACCGGAGGCGCTGGTCAGGGCGTTCCTCGACGCCGTCGCCGACAGTCTGCCCCGGACCCCCGCGGCCCCCTTCGCCGCGGGCCGGCCGTTCGCGGCCCGCGAGCCGCAGCAGGTCCCGGGGATACGGGACTGGGCCGCGCAGGTCGCCTCGGGCGCGGACACCGGAGTCGGGATCTCGCTCCGCCTCGACCTGTCCTCCTTCCGCCTCTTCGACGAGGCCGAGAGCGGCACGGAGCCGGAGGAGGACGTGCGCCGCGCCGGGGCCGCAGTCGTCCAGGTCCACAGCCTCGCCGACCCGACCCTGGTCACGGACGCCGCGATGCTCTGGGCGGGCGCCGCCGCGGCCGGGTTCGGACCCCGCGCCCGGATCGACGCCGTCCTCGCGCTGCGCCGGGCGGCCCGGGTCTGGCCGCCGCTGCTGCGGCTGCTCGACCAGCAGGTCCCCGATGTCCTGGCCCTGTCGGACCCCGAGCTCGAAGACCTGCTGGGCCGGGCCGCGACCCGGCTGGCGGAGGCCGGAGTCCTGGTCCACTGGCCGCGCGAGCTGGCTCGTACGCTGTCGGCGACCGCCGTCGTACGGTCCACCGCGCCCGGTTCCGCCACCGACGGCACCGCGTTCTTCGATGCCGAGCACCTCTTCGCCTTCTCCTGGGAGCTGGCGCTCGGCGGCGATCGGCTCACCCCGGGGGAGATGGACGCGCTCGCGCAGGCCCACCGGCCCGTGGTGCGGCTGCGCGACCAGTGGGTGCGGGTCGATCCGGAGCTGGTGCGCAAGGCGCGCAAGCGGGAGCTGGGCCTGCTGGACCCGGTGGACGCGCTGGCCGCAGCACTGACGGGGACGGCCGAGGTCGAGATCGAGGGGGAGTCGGTGGCCGCGGTTCCCGTGGGGGCGCTGGCCGCCCTGCGGGACCGGCTGACCGGGGAGCTGGCACCGCTGCCCCAGCCGGCCGGGCTCAAGGCCACCCTGCGCGACTACCAGGCGCGCGGCCTGGCCTGGCTCGACCTGATGACCTCGCTCGGACTGGGCGGCTGCCTCGCGGACGACATGGGCCTGGGCAAGACCGTCACGCTGATCGCGCTCCACCTGCACCGCGACCGTCCCGAGCCGACGCTGGTGGTCTGCCCGGCCTCGCTGCTGGGCAACTGGCAGCGGGAGATCGAGAGGTTCGCCCCCGGCACGCCGGTGCGCCGCTACCACGGCGCCGGCCGCAGCCTCGAGGGGCTGGCCGACCAACCCGCCGGGGGATTCGTCCTCACCACCTACGGAACCATGCGCGCGGGAGCGGCCCGGCTGGCCGAACAGCCCTGGGGCATGGTCGTCGCGGACGAGGCCCAGCACGTCAAGAACCCGCACTCGGCGACCGCAAAGGCGCTGCGCACGATCCCGGCGCCCGCCCGGGTGGCGCTGACCGGCACCCCGGTGGAGAACAACCTCTCCGAGCTGTGGGCGCTCCTCGACTGGACCACGCCCGGACTGCTCGGCCCGCTCACGGCGTTCCGGGCCCGGCACGCCCGGCCCGTGGAGCACCAGACGGAGGAGGACGGGGGCAACGAGGCGGCGGTCGCCCGACTGGCCGCGCTGGTCCGGCCGTTCCTGCTGCGGCGCAAGAAGTCCGATCCCGGGATCGCGCCCGAGCTGCCGCCGAAGACGGAGACCGACCACCCCGTGTCCCTCACCCGCGAGCAGGCCTCCCTTTACCAGGCGGCGGTCGACGAGGCGATGGCCGTGATCGGCGCGAGCGAGGGAATCGAGCGGCGCGGCATGATCATGAAGCTGTTGGCCTCGCTCAAGCAGATCTGCAACCACCCGGCGCAGTATTTGAAGGAGGCGGAGCCCCGGATCGCGCACCGCTCCGGGAAGCTGGCCCTCCTCGACGAGCTGCTCGACACGATCCTGGCCGAGGGCGGCTCGGTCCTGGTCTTCACGCAGTACGTGACGATGGCCCGCATCATCGAACGTCATCTCACCGCCCGCGGGATCTCCCACCAACTGCTGCACGGGGGCACGCCCGTGCCCCGCCGCGAGGAGCTCGTGGACCGCTTCCAGGCGGGCGAGGTCCCCGTGTTCCTGCTCTCCCTCAAGGCCGCGGGCACCGGCCTCAACCTCACCCGAGCCGGGCACGTCATCCACTACGACCGCTGGTGGAACCCGGCCGTCGAGGAACAGGCCACCGACCGCGCCTACCGCATCGGCCAGACCCAGCCCGTCCAAGTCCACCGCATCATCGCCGAGGGCACCGTCGAGGACCGCATCGCCGAAATGCTGGAGGCCAAGCGGGCGCTGGCCGATGCCGTCCTCGGCTCCGGCGAAACGGCGCTGACCGAGCTCACCGACCGCGAGCTGGCCGACCTCGTCTCCCTGCGCAGGCCCGGATGATCACCGCGCGGGACGACCGCCGCCGCACCTTCGAGACCGTGCCGCCGGGGCTGGAGGCCGTCAGCTGGTGGGGCCGGGCCTGGGTGTCCGCGCTGGAGGCGGTGGCCCACGACGGAGCCCGCCTGACCCGGGGGCGGACGTACGCCGCCGAGGGGCACGTCGACGCCGTCACGATCACCCCGGGCCGGATCGTGGCCTACGTACGGGGCAGCCGGCCGCGGCCGTACCGCACCGAGCTGTCCCTGCCCGCCCTCTCGGACGCCGAGTGGAGCGAGCTGCTGGAATCGGTGGTGGCCGATCCGACGGCGCTCGCCGCGCTCCTGGAGCGGGAGGTCCCGGAGTCACTCTCCGAGTCGGTCCTGCCCGGTGCGGGAGAGCTCGTGCCGCGCTGCTCCTGCCCGGACGTCGGGCGTCCGCCCTGCAAGCACGCCGCGGCCCTGTGCTACCGCGCGGCCCGGCTCCTGGACTCCGATCCCTTCGTCCTGCTCCTGCTGCGCGGCCGCGGTGAGCGGGAGTTGCTGGAGGAGCTCACCCGGCGCAATGCCGCCCATGCCGCGCGCGAACAGCCCGATGAGGCGCCGGACTTCCCCGGCGTTCCGGCCCGTGCCGCGCTCGTCCGCACCGTCCTGCCGCCGCTGCCCGCTCCACTGGCGGCGCCCTCCGCCGTCGGGATGCCGCCCGCGTATCCGGCCGACCCGGCGGCCCCGGACCCGCTCGCCCTGGACCAGCTCGCCGCGGACGCGGCCGCCCGCGCCCTGGCGCTGCTGCGCACCGCCGAGGATCCGATGGCCGGACTGAGCCGCTGGCAGGACGCCGTCCGGTTGGCCTCGGCCCACCCCACGGCCGGGCTCACCGGCGCCGCCCGCGCCCTCTACCGCGAGCTGGCCCGCGCCACGGGTCGCAGCACCACCGACCTGGCCCGGGGGGCGGCAGCCTGGCGGCAGGGCGGTCTGCCCGCCCTGCTCGCCCTCGAAGAGCCCTGGGACCCGCCCGCCGGCCCCTTCGACCGGGCCCGCCCGGCGCTCCTCGCCGCCGCCCAGGGCTCGTTCCGCCCCGACCGCAACCGGCTCACGGGCACCGGCCGGCAGCTCCGGCTCGGCCGGGACGCCCTCTGGTACTCCTACGAGAACCGCCTGGGCGACGACGACTGGTGGCCCACGGGCCGCCGCCCCTCCCCGGACCCGGTCACGGCCCTGCTGGGCTGAGCCCGGCCGCCCAGCGCTCGAGGGTGGCGAAGTCCTGCGGGCGCAGGCCGTGGCGGGGGTGGATGCGCAGGAGCAGGGCCGGGGCCGGGTGGTGGGCGGAGACCCAGGCGCGGTCCCGGTGCGTGATCATGTCGTCGACCCAGGCGAAGGGCCGGCCGGCCGCCCATTCCAGGAGGGGGCGGGTCTTCCAGAAGAGGCCGTCGGGGTCGCGGGTGAAGGGTTCCGGCCATTCGATGACAGGAAGATCAGCGGGTAGTCCGATGTGCGGGGAGATCAGCGTGTTGGCCTCGTGCGTCCAGGCGGTGGCCCAGGCGAGTTCGTAGGGCAGGGCCAGCAGCCGGGCGCCGTGGGTCGGGTGCAGGCGCACCCGCAGCCCGCGCCTGGTGCTGCGGGATTCCGGTGCGCGGTAGGACAGCCAGATGCTCGGACGCATCCGGTGGCTGGTGTATCCGCGGAGACCTGCGAGGCGGGACCGGAACGGATTGAGGGGGCCGTCCACGTCGAGGAGGAGCAGCGGGCGAGTCATGAAGTAGGGATTACCCAGTACACGATGGAGTGAAATGCCTACCGGCGCTATAACCCGAATGGGGTTACGGCGTTGTTTCCGGTACGGGTGCAAGGCCCGTGGACCCTTCCGGAAGGCAGGAAATCTGATGCGTCACAGTCGTCGGAATGGCTTGATCGCGGCGGTGGTTGCGGGGGGTGGACTCGCGGTCGCGGGTGCGGGCGGCTTCGCCCATGCCGATGCGGAGGCGGGCGGACAGGCCGTGCGCTCGCCGGGGGTGCTGTCGGGGAATCTGCTGCAACTGCCGGTGCACGCACCGGTGAACGTGTGCGGGAACACCGTAAGCGTGGTCGGCGTGCTCAACTCGGCCGCCGGGAACCGGTGCGCCAATGCGGACCAGGGCGCCGGGAAGCCGGGTCATCCCGGGCCGCGGCCGTCGGACCCCTCGAAACCCGGCGCCGGAAACGGTGCGGGGAACGGCGGCCAGAGCGGGCACGGCCGGGGTGCGGTGGCCGATGGGCGCGGAAAGGATTCTCCGGGGCTGTTGTCCGGCAACGGGCTCCAACTCCCCGTCGACGTACCGGTCAACATCAGCGGCAACTCGGTGAGCGTCGTCGGCGTCGGCAACTCTTCCGTGGGCAACACCTCCGTCAACGGCTCGACCCCGGTCGTCGGCAAGCCCGTCCAGCCGCCCGTCCAGCCGCCCGTCGCCGTACGGCCGGTCACCCCGCCGGCCCCGCCCCGCAGCCACCCCTCGGCGCTCGCCCACACCGGGGCCGAGGGCGCCGGCTACTTGCTGTCCGGCGGCGGCGCCATGCTGCTCGGCGGAGTGCTGCTCTACCGCCGGTTCCGGCTCAACTAGCCTGCGCGGGCGTGTCGGAGGCGTCCGAGGCCGCCCGCCAGCCGTCCAGGATCGCGTCGATCCGGGGCGCCAGCCGGGCCCGGGCCGCGAACCGGGGCACGCCCCCCATCAGCAGGGAGTCGTACTCGGTGTCGAGGTGCCGCACGGCCGCCCGTACCGCCGCGTACACGGCCGGCGGGTCCAGGGCCCGGCCCGCCGCGCTGCGGCCCACCCGACCGCTGCCGCGCACCGAGGCGTGCGCGGCGATGGCCCGGGCCCGGTCGGAGGGGCACCCGGGGAACAGGCGCAGGATCTCGGCGGCGAAGGCCGCCGTGAACCGGGTGTCCTCGGCCGCCCGGCGCAGCCGGTCGCGCTCCCGGCGGCGGGCCCGCGCCTCGGCGTCCGCGAGGCAGGCGCGCTCGGCTCGGGCCAGGGCGGCGTCCTCGACGAGGATTCCCATGCGCTCGTAGTGGCGGCGGCGCCGGTGGAAGCGGACCACCACGGCGGACAGCGAACTGGCTTCGTGGGCCCGGCGGGTGAGGGCGGTGTCGCCGCGCGGAAGGTAGACGAGGTGTCCGAGGTCGGCGCAGTCCAGGCAGCGGGGCACGCCGGTCTCGCGGACGAGGCGGCGCAGTGGTCCCTGCCTGCACTCCGCGCAGTGGATCTGCTTCGTCGACTCGAAAACGACCAGGCTCATGTCGAAGTGATACCGCCGTTCAGGCCGTATATCACCTTGTACGTATGGGTACTTGCGGTTTCACAAAGTCTTCCCTGACCTCATGGTGTCCTCCTACCGTGAGTCGAGTGGGCCGCGTCCGGTCCATGGAGGAGGGAAACATGGCTGGACGGCAGGCGACGGCCGGGCGCCCGAGGACTGCGGGCCGGCGCCCGAAAGCGGAGGTGGCCTCCGACCTCGTGGTGAGAGAGGTCGAGATAGAGCCCGGCGGCTGCACCGGCTGGCACTACCACCGCGTCCCGCTGATAGCGGTGGTCAAGTCCGGCACCCTGACCCGGATCCTGAGCGACGGCACGGTCGAGGTGCATCACACCGGCACCAGCTTCGTCGAGCCCGCCGGGCGGCGCCACGTCCACCTCGGCCGCAACCTCGGCAGCGAGCGGGTCGTGCTCTGCGTGACCGCCGCCCTGCCCGAGGGCGACCCCTTCGCGCTTCCCGCGAAGGCCCCCTCCGGGGCCACGCCCTGCGCGTGCCCCACGCGGACGCGGTGAGGGCCGATGCGGTGACCCCGCCCCCCCTTGAGCGGTGACCCCGCCCCGTGAGCGGTGACCCCGGCCCGTGAACCGGGTCACCGCTCAGACGAGTCGGCGGATCTCCCCGCGCACGCGGTAGAAGCCTCCGGCCGCCGGGTGCAGGCCGTCCACCACGTACCGGGCGCCGGGCTCCCGTATCCCGCGCGGGAACTGCACGTTCCAGGAGGGCTCGAACCCGCCCGACACCACCTGTACGCGCATCCGCTGGCCCTGCTGCACGCACTCCACGACCACACCGCCCGCGGGCACCGAGGCCACCGACACCGTCGCCACCGCGGAGGGCGTGGCGGCCGGGGTGAAGACGGGCAGGGCCGCCGCCGACTTCACGTCCACGGCCGTCGGCACCGACCCCTCCCGGGCGGCCGCGATCGCGGCCTCGCTCGCGTCCACGCACACCAGCGAACCGTCCGTGGTCACCAAGTACAGCCGCTCGTCCAGATACTGCATGGACAGCGCGGCCCCGCTGCCGGTGCCCAGCTTCCACAGCCGCCGCCCGTCGGCGTCGAAGCAGTACACGGACGACGCGAGGTCGCCGGCGAAGACGTGCCGGCCGTCCGGCGAGGTCGCGCACGAGTAGACCGCCGCGTCGCACCGGTACGTGGCCTCCAGGGCGCCCGTCGCCTTCGACAGCCGCTGCACGGTGTTGCGGCCGGTTCCCGCGTACACCGCGTGGTCCTCCTGCCAGCCGAACAGCACCGACCCGTCGGTCTGCGTGTGCCACAACTCCCGCCCGCCGTCCGGGGCGTAGGCCGTGACCCCCTTGCCGTGGCCGTGGTAGACCGCCCGCTCGTCCGCGCGCACCATCCACGCGTTCGTTCCGGCCGAGCGCCGCGACCACTGGAACTCGTCCTCGTGGTCGATGACCGTCAGCCCGCCGTTGCGGTCGGACACGTTCAGCACGCCCTCGCGGATGTCCAGCCAGAAGATGTCCACGTCGGCGGCGATGTCGTACGCCCCGAACGGCACCTTCGAGGACAGGTCGTACACCGTGCCGTCGTCACAGCCCGCGTAGATCCAGAACTCGTCGGCCACCAGGCACTTAACCCCGTCCGGCAGCGAGTACCGGGCGAGCACTTCACCGTCGTGGCTCACCGTGTAGACGTCCCCGGCCTGGTTGCCGACCCAGCAGCGGTCCTCGTCCACGTGGATCCCGAAGGCGGAGGACCCCGTACGGAACCGCCACAGCACCGGGGCCGTCGCGCGAGCGGTGGACGGGGTCGAGGTCACCTGGCGGCGCGTCACCGACCGGGCCGCGCGGCCTCCCTGCACCGCGGGGGCGTAGCCCTTGCGGACCTTCTCCCCGACCTTCTTGGCGGCGGCGGCCCGTGCCTTCTCGATGGTCGGGAAGGAGGAGCTCTGCAGCTGGCCGTCCGCGCCGATGCGGCCGTACCGCACCGAGACGGAGGTCCCGTCGACGGTGACCTCGTAGAACTTGTGGGCACCGCCGTCCTCCTGGGACAGCTCCAGATACGTCGTCTCCCGAGCCATGACAGACCCCTCCCCAAGGCCGGGCCGCCGGCCCCTGTGCGCCGGTGATCCCTCCTGAAAAACGTTAGGGGGCACCACTGACAATGGGCTGGTGCAGCTGGAAGCGATCACATGGCAGCGGATGGCCGAGCGGCTCGCCGGTCACCTCGACGACAACGAACAGGACAGCGGCGAGGACGGGGGCGAGGGCGGGAGCGGCCCGGAGGGCCGATGGCGGCGGGTGGGCATCGACGGGGCGCCCGCCGCCCGCACCGGCGTGCTCGCCGCGGAGCTGGCCGACGCGCTGCGCCTGCGCGGGCGTTCGGTCCTGGTGGTGGCGGCCGAGGGCTTCCTGCGCCCGGCCTCCCTCCGCTTCGAGTTCGGGCGCGAGGACGTGGACTCGTACCTCGACGGCTGGTACGACACGGCCGCGCTCTGGCGGGAGGTCTTCGGCCCGACCGACCCCGGCGGCACGGGCCGGGTGCTGCCCGACCTCTGGGACCCGGTCACCGACCGGGCGACCCGCAGCCCGTACGCCGAACTGCCGCCCGGCGGTGTGCTGATCGTGCACGGGCCGCTGCTGCTGGGCCACTGGTTCCCCTTCGACCTCAGCGTCCACATCGGGCTCTCCCCGGGCGCACTCGCCCGCCGCACCGAGGAGTCCGCCCGCTGGACCCTCCCCGCCTTCGCGCGCTACGAGGCCGAGACCGGCCCGGCGGACCGGGCCGACGCCCTGGTCCGGGCCGACGATCCGCGCCATCCGGCCTGGACGGGCCTGCGCGGAGGGGGCACCGGCTGACCGCACGAGGCCGCCGCGCGCACCTCTGGCGCACCTCCGCGTGCACCTCCGCGAACCCCGCCCCGTCACGGAGGTCCGGGAACCGCAACAGGGGGATTCCGGCACGGTGACGATCGGTTCCGGCCATCGCTCCGGCCGGAACCGCGCGCTACGTTGACGGCACGCTTCGACGGCGGCCACTCCGGTGGCGCCTTGGCAGAGGGAGAAGGCAATGCGCGGACACGGCGCGATGGTTCGGGACGCGAGACGGTTGCGCACACAGGCGGCGCTCGCCGCGCTGGCCCTGTGCGCGACCCTGACCCTCACCGCGTGCAACGGTGACGACGAGACCGGTGCGGCGGGCACCCCCGCGAGCCCCTCCGCGAGCCCCTCCGCCGGCGCGACGGCCACGGGCGCCGCCTCCCCGTCGGCCTCGGCATCGCCCTCCTCGGCCCCGTCGAAGAAGCCGACTCCCACCGCCCCTTCGACCGTCACCCCGGCGGGCACGAAGAAGCCGCCGGCGCCCGGTTCCGCCTGCGACCACAAGATGCCGATCTCGCCCGACGAGGTCGCCGTCTACCGCTACACCCCCGAGGGCGGGGTCCACAGCATGATCGTCAAGCACGGCAACTGGGGCTGCGCCGCCCCCGGCATGGACGCCGCCCCCTTCGACACGGTGGGCAAGGAGACCTTCCTCAACATCGCCGAGGACGCCAAGATCACGGCCGTCACCCCCGTCATCGCCAGCCCGCTGAGCCAGCCGATCACGCTCCAGCAACTCATCGACTGGCTGATCGCCCACCCGAACCAGGGCCGCGTCTTCCGCTACCACCTGGACGGTGCGGGCGTGATCGACTGGATGGACCAGCAGTACACGTCGTAACACCCACCGGCGCGGCCGTACGGTCTCCCTTGTCCCTTCCCCCTACGGCCGCCCGCCCAGCCGGGTCACCGCCAGCGCGGCCGCCCGGCAGCCGGCGCCCGCGGCCCACGCCGAGCCCGCTCCCGCCAGCCGGGCCGCGAGGAAGGCGCCGGTGAAGGCGTCACCGGCGCCCGTGGAATCCACCGCCTCGGCGCTCTCCGCCGCGACCTCGGCCGTCACCCGGCCGTCCTCGGCGATGAGCGCTCCGGCCCCGCCCCGGGTGACCACCACCAACGGCACCCGCCGGCTCAGCTCTGCCGCCGCCCGCGCGACCGCGGCCGCCCGCCCCGGCGGCCCGGTCGTTCCAGCCGCTCCGGTCGGCCCCGGCGACCCCGCGAGCAGCAGCGCCTCGTCCTCGTTCGGCAGCAGTACGCCGGCCCCCGCCGCGGCGGCCAGGAAGCGCTGCGGACCCAGCGCGGCCAGGAACCCCGCCGACGCCGGATCCACGCTCACCGGTACGTTCCGGGCACGGGCGGCCCGTAGCGCGACCAGGGCCAGTTCCCGGCTCGCGTCCGCGAAGAACAGGTAGCCCGACAGGTGGAGATGGGCGACCCCGTCCAGGAGTCCGGGCTCCCAGTCGGCAGGGGAGAGCCGCAGCGAGGCGCCGCTGTCGGTCAGGAAGGTCCGCTCCGCGTCCGCTCCGACCAGCGCGACCACCGTCCCGGTCGGCTCGGCGGGATCTACCACCAGCCTCGGCCGCACCCCCGCGTCGAGCAGGGCCCGCTCGTGCCACCCGGCCGAGTCGGCGCCGACCCGCGCGAGGAGGCGTACCTCCGGGGCTCCCGCGTGGGCGGCCCAGCAGGCCGCGTTGGCTCCGGCGCCGCCCGGCAGGGTCCGGATCCGGGCCGGGGTGTCGGTACCCGGAGCCAGTGGTTCCGTATGGACCGCCACGACGTCCGTCACCACGTCCCCGACGACCAGCAGCGCCCCCGGCCCGGCGGGAGCGGCCGGTGCGGCGGTCACGGCCGCGCCGCCCAGGCCCGCGCGATCCGGGCCCCGAGGCGCACGTTGCCCCGTACCGCCGCGAGGTTGGCCTCCAGGGAGGCGCCACCCGTCGCGCGCACCAGGAACCCCAGTAGGAACGGTGTCACCGCCTGCCCCGTGATGCCCCGCTCCCGGCACTCCGCCAGGGCCTCGGCCAGGACCCGGTCGTGGAGTTCCGGATCGAGCTGCCGCTCCCGCGCCACCGGGTTGGCCACGAGCAGCGCCGACTCCGCGCCGCCGAGCAGGTCCTGAGCGGCCATCACGGCCGCCGCCTCCTCCGGGCGGTGGACGGTCCAGTCCACCGGCTCGCCGGAATCGGCCAGGTAGAACCCGGGGAAACGATCCGTCCCGTACCCGAGGACCGTCACCCCCAGCGTCTCCAGCCGCTGGAGCGTCGCGGGCACGTCCAGGATCGACTTCACCCCCGCGCACACCACGGTGATCCGGGTCCGCGCCAGCAGCGCGAGGTCCGCCGACTCGTCCTGCGCCCGGGTCCAGTCCCGGTGTACGCCGCCCAGCCCGCCGGTGGCGAAGACCCGCAGCCCCGCCCGCGCGGCGAGGAAGGCCGTGGCCGAGACCGTCGTCGCGCCGGTCGCCCCCGTGGCGAGGGCCGGGGCCAGATCCCGGTGGCCGAGCTTGCGCACGCCCTCGCCGCCCGCGATCCGTTCCAGCCGGGCCTTGTCGAGCCCGGCGTACGCCACCCCGTCGACGACCGCGATGGTCGCCGGGACGGCGCCCTCGGCGCGGACCAGCTCCTCCAGTTCCAGACCCACCGCCAGATTGCGGGGGCGGGGCAGACCGTGGGCGAGGATCGTGGACTCCAGTGCCACGACGGGCTGCCGGCGGTCGAGCGCCTCGCGCACCTCCTCCGACAGGACCGGTACCGGGAGCGCTGCTCCGACCGAGGACGATGCGGTGGGCTCGGATGCTGTGTGCTGTGACATGTCCCCATCCCTGGCACGCGATCCGGCACCCCAAACGCCCGGACGCCGCACCGGCGCGAACCCGCCCCGGTCCCGTGCACGCCCGAGCCCTCAGGACGCCCCCCGGGGCCTGGGGGTGGCCGCGGCGGCCCGGACCTCCGCGGGTGTGCCGCTGCGCGGGGCGAGGTCCCCTACCCGCCCTTCCACCGTTCCCCGGGCCGGACCGGACCCGAAAGGCCCGGGGCTCCGTCCCGGATCCGTTTCCGGGTGCGGCGCCGTTCCCGGGGGGCCAGCCCCCGGACCCCCCGCTCCTCGAACGCCGGAGGGGCTGGATTTTGGCCGGTGCCAGCCTGCACGTGCGGGCCGGCGGCCGGTCTTTCAGCCGTCCGGCGTTCGAGGACCGGGTCCGGGCAGAGCCCGGGGAACGGGCGAAGGGCGGGTGGGGGACTCCGCCCCGCAGGGCCGCACCCCCCGCACCCGCCCACCGGCCGTACTCCCGGACCGCGGTGGAGGGCATCCCGCCGGGCCACCGCCGGACGGAGTCCGGCGCAGCGGCGCGAAGCCGGGGAGGCCCCCAGGGGCCGAGCCGCGCAAGCGGCGCGTCAAGGGGGCGACAGGATGACGCGCGGGGCGGGCGCGCGCTGGACGCTCTGATCACCCCGGTCCGCCGCACAGCCCGATTAGGCTCCCGGACCATGAGCACGAATGATCACGCTGATACTCCCGCCCCGGCCCCCGCTTCCTTCGCCGTCTCCGTCCCGGACTTTCCCGATTCCGAGCTGGAAGTGGACGAGCTCGACCCCGCGCAGATCGTCTCCGGGAATCCCGTGGTGACGGGCAAGGTGCTGTGGGAGGCGCCGGACGGCTCGCAGGTGCGCGGGATCTGGCAGATCACCCCGGGCGTGGTCACCGACACCGAGGCGAACGAGCTGTTCGTGGTGGTGAGCGGCCGGGCCACCGTCGAGGTGGAGGGCGGCGAGACCCTGGAGGTCGGCCCGGGCTCCGCCTGTGTCCTTCGGGAGGGCGACAAGACCACCTGGACCGTCCACGAGACGCTCCGCAAGGCCTACCACATCAGCTACTGAGCGGTGCCCGTCCCGGTGTCCGTCGCCTTCACCGGACGGCGGCGCGAGGTGAACAGCGCGAGCGCCGCCATCGGCAGCAGCAGGGCGGCGGCGGCCGCGTTGAGCCAGCCGTAGCCCGCCTGGGACATGACCAGGCCGGCGGCGGCGCCGCCGACCCCGGCGGCCGTGTTCATGGTGAGGTCGCCCAGCCCCTGTACGGCGGCCCGCGCGGGCTGCGGCACCGAGTCGGTCAGCAGCGCGGAGCCGGACACCATGCCGGCGGACCAGCCCAGCCCGAGCAGGAAGAGACCGGCGCCGCTCTGGGCGTGGTTCCCGTCGGCCGTGCCGGCGAGCAGCGCGGCGACGGACAGCAGCCCGGCGGCGAGCCCGATCACGGACAGCCGGCCGATCCGGTCCGCGAGCCAGCCCATCACGGGCGAGAAGCCGAACATGCCGGCGATGTGCCCGCTGATGACCAGCCCGATGAGCTGGAGCCCGGCTCCGTGGTGCCCGAGGTCGACCGGGGTCATCACCATGATCGAGACCATGGCGGTGTGTGACACCGCGATGGTGAGCAGCGCGAGCCGGGCCCGGGGGGAGGCCTTGACGGCCGCGAAGCCGGCACGCAGCGAACGGCCGGCGCGGGTCTGGTCCTCGGCCGGGGCGAGCGCGCGGGCCGTCAGCAGCGGGTCCGGGCGCAGGAGCACGCCGATCAGCGTGGCGGTGAGCAGGAAGACGGCGCCGGCCCATATGAAGGGCCCCGCCGTCGGGGGTATGGAGGTGCCGGTGAAGCTGCGGCTGGCCGGGGCGGAGAGGTTGGGGCCGAGCACGGCGCCGATGGTGGAGGCCCATACGACCACGGAGATCGCCCGTGCCCGGTGGTCGGGCTCGGCGAGGTCGGCGGCGGCGAAGCGGGCCTGGAGGTTGGCTGAGGAGGCGGCCCCGAAGGCGGCCATGCCGAGCATCAGCAGCGGGAAGCTCTTGATCGAGGCGGCGAGGACGACGAGGGCGGCTCCGGCCGCGCCGATCACGTAGGCGAGGACCAGTCCGGGCCGGCGGCCGCGCGCGGTCATCAGCGCGGCGAGCGGCAGGGAGACGGCCGCGGTGCCGATCACGGAGGCGGTCGAGGCGAAGCCGGAGAGCGACTCCGTGCCGCTGACCTCGGTGGCCAGGACCGGGGCCAGGGCGATGCTGATGGGCACGCCGATCCCGCCCAGCACCTGGCCGGCGATCAGTACCCCGGAGGTGCGGCGCCGCAGTCGGGGCAGGTCGGCGGCGGTGACCGTGACGGCGGGCCGGTCGGTGCCGGGCGCGGTGCTCACGCGGTCCACCTCCGACAGGGATGCGGAGGGGCTGCGGGCGCGGCGCAAGGTGTGGTCACCGCCGCAGTTTCGCACCCCTCGCAGGCCGGGCGGAACAGGGTTTCCGGGGGCACGGGGAGCACCGGGAGCACGACGGCTCCTAGAAGAGCGGCTGGGGGAGTACCCCTTCCAGGGCGAGGAGGCGGCGCTTGGTCTCCACGCCGCCGCCGAAGCCGCCGATGCCCCCGTCGTTCTCCACGACCCGGTGGCAGGCCACCACCAGCGGCAGCGGGTTCGAGCCCATGGCGTTGCCGACGGCCTGCGCCGCGCCCGGGGCCCCGGCCCGGGCGGCCAGCTCGCCGTAGCCCACGACCGCCCCGTAGGGCACGGTGCGGTCCAGCTCCAGCAGGACCTGCCGGTTGAAGCCGGAGCTGAGCCGCCAGTCCAGCGGCAGATCGAAGCGGCGCAGCGTACCGGCGAAGTAGGCGTTCAGCTGGCGTATCGGCTCGGCCAGCAGGACCTCCTCGCCCGGCGGCGGGCGCCGGGCGTCGGCGCCGAGCCGGGAGACCAGTGCGCCGATCAACTTCTCGGCCCGGTCCGGTTCGGCATGGAACTCGACCTTGACCAGGCCCTCGGGGGTGGCGGCGAGGAGCAGCGGCCCGATGCCGATGCCGCCGCTGTCGACGACGGTCCATTCGAGGTGCGGCCCGCGGGGCTCAGAGGTGTCCACCCCTTCACGGTACGGCTCCCCGCTGACAGCGCTGACAGCGCCGACAGTGGTGGCCCCGCGAACAGCGCAGCGCGCATCGGCCGCGTCAGTAGCCGCCGACCGCTTCCCGTACGACGTCGGGCTTGTCGGTGATGATCCCGTCCACGCCCATGTCCTGGACCTTCAGGGCGGTCGCGGCGTCGTCCACGATCCAGGTGTCCACTTCCAGCGCCTTGCCGTGGGCGCCGAGCAGCTTGTGCACGGCGGCGACCCAGTCTCCGTCGATGGTGGTGTACCAGGGGTTGATCCGGTCGGTGAACTCGGCGTACCGCGGCAGGTCGGCGAGGGCCGGGGTGCCGAGGAAGGCCGTGAACAGGTCGGGGCGCAGCTCGTGCACGGTGCGGACCGAGGCGGCGCTGAAGCTCTGGACCACCAGCCGGCGGGCCACGCGGTTCTCCTCGAGCCAGCCGGTCTCGCCCAGCACGTCCAGGGTCTGCCGTTCGATCCCCGGGTAGAGCTCCGGCTTCTTGATCTCCAGGAGCAGGCGCTGCTGGTTGCGCTGGACCCGGTTCATGTACTGCCGCAGCGTCGGTACGGGGGCGCCGGCGAACTCGGGGCCGAACCAGCTGCCCGCGTCCAGCCGGGCGATCTCCGCCGCGGTGAAGTCCTTCACCCGCCAGGGCTTGCGGTCGGGGAACACCTGCTCGACGTCGGTCGTCCGGGCCAGGGTGTCGTCGTGGATGACCACGAGCTCCCCGTCCTTGGTGCGCTGGACGTCGTTCTCCACCCAGTCGAAGCCCATCTCCATGGCGAGGTCGATCGCCTCCAGGGTGTTCTCCGGGGCGTACGCCGAAGCCCCCCGGTGGGCGTACACGATCGGGTTGGACAGCCAGTCCGGACCGGGTGCGGCCGAGGCGGAGCCCGCACCGCACACGCTCAGGGCGAGTCCCAGGAAGGCGGCGGTGGCCGCGGCGGCGGATCGGACGTACATGCGCGTTCTCCTCGGGTCATGGGCCCTGCTCCTGCCGTCAAACGGGCGCGGAGCGGCATTCGTTGCGGCGATGCACTGGCGGCGATGCGTTTCCGACGCACTTTCAGGGAGAGCCGCGTACGGCGATCATGGGGTTGACGATCACCGGGCCGCCACCGAACTACGACAAACGGACCAGGCCCGCACGGCTCCGCACGGGGCGGGCGGGCGTCGAGTGTCAGTGGGTGGTCGTACGGTTGACCCATGCGGCCCGTATCGAAGATCGAACGCACGGTGGCGCCTTTCGAGGTCGTCAGCTCCTACACGCCCAGCGGCGACCAGCCGGCGGCCATCGCCGAGCTGGAGAAGCGCATCCGTGCAGGTGAGAAGGATGTCGTGCTGCTCGGCGCGACCGGAACCGGCAAGTCGGCGACGACCGCCTGGATGATCGAGAAGCTCCAGCGGCCCACCCTGGTGATGGCGCCGAACAAGACGCTCGCCGCCCAGCTGGCGAACGAGTTCCGCGAGCTCCTGCCGAACAATGCGGTCGAGTACTTCGTCTCGTACTACGACTACTACCAGCCCGAGGCCTACGTACCGCAGTCGGACACCTACATCGAGAAGGACTCCTCCATCAACGAGGAGGTGGAGCGGCTGCGCCACTCCGCGACCAATTCCCTCCTCACCCGGCGCGACGTCATCGTCGTCGCCTCCGTGTCCTGCATCTACGGTCTCGGCACCCCGCAGGAGTACGTCGACCGGATGGTCCCCCTCAAGGTCGGTGAGGAGATGGACCGGGACCAGCTCCTGCGCCGCTTCGTCGACATCCAGTACACCCGCAACGACGTGGCCTTCACCCGCGGCACCTTCCGCGTGCGCGGCGACACCATCGAGATCTTCCCGGTGTACGAGGAACTGGCCGTCCGGATCGAGATGTTCGGCGACGAGATCGAGGCCCTGTCCACGCTGCACCCGCTGACCGGCGAGGTGATCAGCGAGGACCGCGAGCTCTACGTCTTCCCCGCCAGCCACTACGTCGCCGGCCCCGAGCGGATGGAGAAGGCGGTCCGCGGCATCGAGGCCGAGCTCGCCGAGCGGCTCGCCGAGCTGGAGAAGCAGGGCAAGATGCTGGAGGCGCAGCGCCTGCGCATGCGCACCACCTACGACCTGGAGATGATGCGCCAGATCGGCTCCTGCTCCGGCATCGAGAACTACTCGCTGCACATGGACGACCGCGAGCGCGGCTCCGCCCCGAACACCCTCATCGACTACTTCCCCGAGGACTTCCTCCTCGTCATCGACGAATCGCACGTCACCGTGCCCCAGATCGGCGCGATGTACGAGGGCGACGCCTCGCGCAAGCGGACCCTGGTCGACCACGGCTTCCGGCTCCCGTCGGCCCTCGACAACCGGCCGCTGAAGTGGGAGGAGTTCCAGGAGCGGATCGGCCAGACCGTCTACCTGTCGGCCACTCCGGGGAAGTACGAGCTCTCGCGCGGCGACGGCTTCGTCGAGCAGATCATCCGCCCGACCGGGCTCATCGACCCGGAGGTCGTGGTCAAGCCCACCGAGGGCCAGATCGACGACCTGGTGCACGAGATCCGGCAGCGGGTGGAGAAGGACGAGCGGGTCCTGGTCACCACCCTCACCAAGAAGATGGCCGAGGACCTCACCGACTACTTCCTGGAGCTCGGCATCCAGGTCCGCTACCTGCACAGCGACGTGGACACCCTGCGCCGCATCGAGCTGCTGCGCGAGCTGCGGGCCGGAGAGTACGACGTCCTGGTCGGCATCAACCTGCTCCGCGAGGGCCTCGACCTGCCCGAGGTGTCGCTGGTGGCCATCCTCGACGCCGACAAGCAGGGCTTCCTGCGGTCGGGGACCTCGCTGATCCAGACCATCGGACGCGCGGCGCGCAACGTCTCCGGCCAGGTCCACATGTACGCGGACAGCATCACTCCGGCGATGGCCCAGGCGATCGACGAGACGAACCGGCGCCGCGAGAAGCAGGTCGCCTACAACACGGCCCACGGCATCGACCCGCAGCCGCTGCGCAAGAAGATCAACGACATCGTGGCCACGATCGCCCGCGAGGAGCTCGACACCGAGGAGCTCCTCGGTACCGGCTACCGGCAGACGAAGGACGGCAAGGCCCTCAAGGCGCCCGTCCCGGCGCTGGGCGGCAAGGCGGCGCAGGCCGCGTCGGGCGGCAAGGCCGGGGCGAAGGGCGCCAAGGGCGCCAAGGGTCCCGTGGTGGCGACCGATCGTCCCGCCGCCGAACTGGCCGCGCTCATCGAGCAGATGACCGAGCGGATGCGGGGCGCGGCGGCCGAGCTCCAGTTCGAGGTGGCGGCCCGGATCCGCGACGAGGTCGGCGAGCTGAAGAAGGAGCTGCGACAGATGAAGGAAGCGGGCCTCGCCTGACCCGGAGGCGGTCAGTAGGGTTGGCACAGCCGCAGGTACACGCTGCGCACCCCCATCGGGGGAGGGCTATGGAGAGGGGACAGCGCGTGACGGTCAACATGACCAAGGGTCAGGCCATCAGTCTGCAGAAGGCGGACGGAGGCACGCTGACCGCGGTCCGGATGGGCCTCGGCTGGCAGGCGGCCAAGCGCCGGGGGCTGTTCGGCTCGCGGACCCGGGAGATCGACCTCGACGCGTCGGCAGTGCTCTTCGCCGACAAGCAGCCCGTGGACGTCGTCTTCTTCCGGCACCTGCAGAGCGACGACGGCTCGGTGAAGCACACGGGTGACAACCTCGTCGGCGGCGTCGGCCAGGGCGGGGACGACGAGTCGATCCTCGTCGACCTGCAGCGCGTGCCGGTGCACATCGACCAGATCGTCTTCACGGTGAACTCCTTCACCGGCCAGACGTTCCAGGAGGTGGAGAACGCCTTCTGCCGCATCGTCGACGAGACCAACGGCCAGGAGCTGGCCCGCTACACGCTGGACGGTGGCGGCCAGTACACCGCTCAGATCATGGCGAAGGTGTCGCGCGTCGGCAGCGGCTGGCAGATGACGGCCCTCGGAAACCCGGCCAACGGCCGTACCTTCCAGGACCTGATGCCGGCGATCCTGCCGCACCTGTAAGCAGGACCGGCAGCACGGCAACACAGCACGGCATAGCAGGACAGCAGCACAGCACAACAGAACAGAAACACGGCACAGCAGGACCGGGCGCGATCGAGGGCCCGGCGGAAGAACGGGTACGGGGGAGGGGCTGCACGATGACGGCCGAACTGGTCCGGGGGCAGAACCACCCCCTGTCCCGGAGCCGGGTGGAGATCAGGGTCTCGGCGGGCACACCCGTGCTCGCCCTGGCCCAGCTCGGCGACGACACGGGCCGGCTCGCCGGCCCCGGGGCGGTCGCCCACCCGGGCGCCCGCACCCTCCCCGGGCTGGAAGTGCCCGGGGCGGCCTCCGGGCAGCACCGCATAGCGGTCGACCTCGACGCGGTCGCACCGGCCGTCCACCGGGTCGGCCTCGTCCTGGTCCTGCCGCCCGGCGGACCGGGGCACTTCGGCGCGGTCCCCGCCTCCTACGTCTCCGTGGCCGACCCGGAGGGCGCGGAGCTCGCCGGGTACACGCTGACCGGACTGGAGTCGGAGACCGCCGTCGTGGCCCTGGAGCTGTACCGGCGCCAGGACGCCTGGAAGGTGCGCGCCGTCGGCCAGGGGTACGCCGCCGGCCTCGGCGCGCTCCTGACCGACGCCGGGCTGCCCGCGGCGGCCGCAGCCGAACTGGCCGCAGCCGCCCTGGGCACGGCGCCGGCGGGGGACATCACCCTGGCCGTCATGCCCGGTGGCCCGGCCCCGACCGTTCCGCGCGGGCTCCGTGCCCCGGCAACGGCCCAGACGCCGGCGCCGGCGCCGACGCCGCAGGACGTTCCGGCCGCGCCCACGCCCCCGCCGATGCCCCCGCAACCGCAACCGCAACCGCAATCGGGAGCGGACACCGCCGGCGGTCCGCCCACCATCAGCTACGCCCACCCGCGCCGCCGCACCAGCACCGAGCCGCCCGAGCCCGCGCCGCGCCCCGCCGCGCCGCCGCGGCCCGGGGAACAGCCCCGCCCCGTCGCCGGGGACGCGAGCGGCTGGTCCATGGAGGAGCGGCTCTACAACCAGGTCTGGGGCATGTTCGAGGACCTGGCCCGCTCCGTCGCCGCCTATCGCGGCGCCGTCGAGTTCGCCGATTCCCGGATGGACCGCGAGCTCGACGAGGCGCTGTCCGACCCCCGCCACCGGCTCGGCGGCTCCGGAAACGCCGCCCGCGACGCCGCCCGGGGCCGCCGCGAGGAACTGGTCGCGCGGGCGCAGGACGTCCTCGACCGGGACCTGGTCCAGCTCACCTCCGAGTCCGAGGTGGTCGAGCCCGCGCTGCCCGCCGCGTACGCGCGCTGGGACAACCCGGTCTGGCAGGCGCACTCCGTGCCCGCCGAGGCCCCGCTCGCCCTGCGCCTGGGCGACCTCCACCTGCCCGAGCGGCCCGATCTGCGCATCCCCATGCTGGTCCGGGTCCCGCTGGAGCGCGGCCTGTGGATCGACAACGGCCGCACCGGCTCCGAGGCGGCCATGGCGATGGACACCGACCGGCTGCGCCGGGCCGCCATGGACATGGCCGTCGCGCACGCGGCGCGGATGCTGGCCGCGCACCCCGCCGACCGGTTCGCCGTCCACGTCATCGACGCGGCCGGAGCCGGAGCCGCCTCGCTGGCCCCGCTGGTGCGTGCCGGAGTGCTGGCCGGGGCGCCCGCCGCCGGGGCCGCGGGGGTCACCGAGACCCTGGAGCGGCTGACCCGCCGGGTGGACCTCGTACAGATGGCCGTGCGGGCCGGGGCTCCCGAGGACCTGCCGCCCGATGTGGACACCTCCGACCAGCTGCTGATCGTGCACGACTTCCCGCACGGCTTCGACGACCGCGCCGTCACCCGTTTGCGCTACCTCGCCGACGAGGGCCCGGCGGTCGGCGTGCACCTCCTGATGGTCGCGGACCGTGACGAAGCCTCGGCCTACGGGCCGCTGCTGGACCCGCTGTGGCGCTCGCTGATGCGGCTGTCACCCGTACCGGACAACCACCTCGCCGACCCCTGGGTCCACCACGCCTGGATCTTCGAGCCGGATCTGCCCCCGCAGGGCAGCCGGGTCCTGGACCAGGCACTGGAGCGGGTCGCGGCGGCCCGCGGCCGCGCCCGGTAGCGGCGGCCGGGCGGTCCGCCGCCCGGCCTGATGACCGTCCGGTGACCAGTTCTTGGGTTCCCCTTTACCTTATGGGCCTACCACGGGTACCCTGGTGAGTGCGGAGGGGAGTATTCCTGCTTTCCTGCTACGGCGTGCCCGTCAATACGGACTGCAATCGGTCCCGGGGCGCCGGCCCGTGGCCTCCTGGCCGTCCGGGTGGAAGAGACCTCCGGCAGCGATGACGCTGACAAAGTTCTGAGCCATCTGCCGGAGGCGTGTTCATAGTGGACGTTTCGTTGACCCTCTGGGTGCTGACCATTCTCGGTCTGGGCATCCTCATCGGCGCCGATTTCTTCATCGGCCGCAAGCCGCACGACGTCTCCATGAAGGAGGCGGGGATCTGGACGGTCGTCTGGATCGTCCTCGCGGTGCTCTTCGGACTCGGCCTGCTGGTGTTCGGCCACGGCCAGGCCTCACAGGAGTTCTTCGCCGGTTTCATCACCGAGAAGTCCCTGAGCGTGGACAACCTCTTCGTCTTCGTCCTGATCATGGCGAAGTTCGCGGTCCCCTCACAGCTCCAGCAGCGCGTGCTGCTGATCGGTGTGCTGATCGCCCTCGTCCTGCGCGCCATCTTCATCGCCGCCGGCGCCGCGATCATCACCAACTTCTCGTGGGTCTTCTACATCTTCGGCGCGTTCCTCATCTACACCGCGTGGAAGCTGATCCAGGAAGCCCGCAAGGACGAGGAGGAAGAGGAGTTCGAGGAGAACCGCCTCCTCAAGTCCATCGAGAAGAAGTTCGGCGTCGCCGACCGCTACCACGGCACCAAGCTCTTCATCCAGAGCAACGGCAAGCGCGTCCTGACCCCGCTGATGGTCGTCATGCTCGCCATCGGCACCACCGACGTGCTGTTCGCCCTGGACTCGATCCCCGCGATCTTCGGCCTCACCCAGGACCCGTACATCGTCTTCACCGCCAACGCCTTCGCCCTCATGGGTCTGCGCCAGCTGTACTTCCTCATCGGCGGCCTGCTCAAGAAGCTGGTCCACCTCAGCTACGGGCTCTCCGTCATCCTCGGCTTCATCGGCATCAAGCTCGTGCTGCACGCCCTCCACGAGTCGGGCCTGCACGTCCCGCAGATCTCCATCCCGGTCTCCCTCGGCGTCATCTGCGGTGTCCTGGTGATCACCACGATCACCAGCCTGATCGCTTCGAAGAAGCAGGCGGAGGCCGAGGCCGCCGCGGCCGGCCCGGAGCGCATCGACGCCTGATCCGCCGCGCGACCGGGGATGCCCGGGCCTACGCTGGTGCTGTTGCCCTGGTCGTCTGCGACAGGAGGCAGTGCCATGAGGTCGACCCGCACGCGTATGCGCAGGGCCTGCTTGGCCGCCACGGCCGCAGGTGTCCTCCTCGCCCCGGTCGCCGCGGGCGATGCGTACGGGGCGACCGCCCCGGCGCCTTCCGTGTCCGCCGCTCCGTCACCGGACGGCGACACGGAATTCCCGCAGCTCACGCCGGCCGTCGCGGCACGACTGGACGCGGCCGTGCGAGAGGTGATGGACCTGGCGAAGGTGCCGGGCGTGACCGTGGGCCTGTGGGCCCCCGGCAAGGGCAGTTACGTGAAGTCCTTCGGGGTGGCCGACAAGGCCACCGGCGCGCCCATGAAACCCGATCTCGGGATCCGCATCGGCAGCGAGACCAAGACGTTCACGGTCACCGCCCTCCTCCAGCTCGTCGATCAGGGCAAGCTCTCCCTGAACGACCCGATCGGCAAGTACATCAGCGGTGTGCCGAACGGGGACCGCATCACCTTGCGCGAGCTGGCGGGCATGCGCAGCGGGCTCTTCAACTACAGCGAGGACCCGGGCTTCGACAAGGAGCTCAGCGGCACCTCCACCTTCACGCCGCAGCAGCTGCTCGACATCTCCTTCAAGCACCCGGTGAACTTCGCACCGGGCGCGCAGTTCGAGTACTCCAACACCAACCTGATCCTGCTCGGCCTGCTGGTGGAGAAGATCACCGGCCGGCCGATCCACGAGGTCATCGGGCAGGACGTGGTGAAGCCCGCCGGGCTGAGCGGCCGCACGCTCTTCCCCGTCGGCCGGGAGTTCCCCGAGCCGCACGCGCACGGGTACACCAACGACCTGCCCGGCGGGAAGATCGTGGACGCGACCGACTTCGATCCGTCCTGGGCTTGGGCCGCCGGAGCGATGGTCTCCGACCTGGAGGACCTGCGCAGCTGGGCGAAGACCCTCGCCACCGGCACCCTGCTGACCCCCGCGACCCAGGCCGAGCGGCTGAAGACCCAGCCGATCGGCATCATCCCCGGCGCGGGCTACGGGCTCGGCATCTTCAACGTCCAGGGCTGGATCGGCCACAACGGCTCGCTGCCCGGGTACGAGACGCTGACCGTCTACCTGCCGGAGGAGCAGGCCACCATGGTCATCGTGCTCACCACCGACGACCTGTACAAGGGCCAGGAGCCCAGCACCCTCTTCGGGGAGGCCGTCACCAGCATCGTGACCCCCGGCCACGTGTACCCGGGACACAAGCCGACGACCGCGGACAAGAGCGGCTGAGCGGCTGAGCGGTCTAGGCGGGGGCGGTCGTTTCGGCCGCCCCCTTCTCCGCGTTCGCGTACGCGCCCGTCCGCTGCCGTACGACCACGGGGTTGGTCTCCGGCAGCAGCGCGAAGCAGGCCAGCGAGACCAGGGCGATCGCCGTCAGGTACACGGCGACGGCCCACGGCGGGCCGGAGCCGTCCGCCAGCGCCGTCGCCACGATCGGGGTCAGCGCACCGCCCAGCACGCCGCCGAGGTTGTAGCCGACGGCCGCGCCGGTGCAGCGGATCCGCGGGGCGTACAGCTCGGGCAGGTACGCGCCCACCACCGCGAACATCGTCACCATGCCGAGCAGGGCGCCGAGCAGCCCCAGGGTCATCAGCAGCGGGTCCGCGGTGCGCAGCAGCGCCACGAAGGGGAACATCCACAGCGCGGACGCCGTGCAGCCCGCCAGGCACAGCGGGCGCCGGCCGTAGCGGTCGCCGAGCACCGCGATCACCGGGGTCGCCACCCCCTTGAGGGCGACGGCGACCATGATGCAGGCCAGCATCACGGAGCGGTGCACGCCGAGGTGCTCGGTGGCGTACGCGAGGGACCAGGTGGTGACCGCGTAGAAGACGGCGTAGCCCACGGCCAGTGCGCCGCCGGTCAGCAGGAGCAGGCGCCAGTGGCCCCGTAGGACCTCGGACAGCGGGGCGTCGGCCCGGTGGCCGGTCTCGGCCAGCGCCCGGAACTGCGGGGTCTCCTCCACCGACCGGCGCAGCCACAGCCCGGTCAGGGCGAGCAGCCCCGCCACCCAGAACGGCACCCGCCAGCCCCAGGCGGCGAACTGCCCGTCGGACAGTGTGCTCGACAGGGTCAGCATCAGGCCGTTGGCCAGCAAGAACCCCACCGCCGGACCCATCTGCGGGAAGCTCGACCACAGTCCGCGCCGCCCTTCGGGAGCGTGCTCCGAGGTCAGCAGCACCGCGCCGCCCCACTCCCCGCCGAGGCCGAGACCCTGGAGGAAGCGCAGCAGGACCAGCAGGACCGGCGCGGCCATCCCGATGGAGGCGTACGAGGGCACGCAACCCACCGCCACCGTGGCCAGGCCGGTGAGCAGCAGCGAGGCGAGCAGCACCGGGCGGCGGCCGTACCGGTCGCCGATGTGACCGAAGACGGCGGAGCCGAGGGGCCGGGCGAGGAAACCGACGCCGAAGGTGCCGAAGGCGGCGAGGGTCCCGGCGAGCGGGGAGAAGGAGGGGAAGAAGAGCCGGCCGAGCACCAGGGCGGCGGCGGTGCCGTAGACGAAGAAGTCGTAGAACTCGATGGCGGTGCCGACGAGGGAGGCCGCGGCGATCCGGAACATCGAGGGGGACGGGGCGGGGGGCGGTGCGTCGGCCGGGGCGGCCTGGGGGAGGGGAGCGGGGGAGGGGTCCTGTTGCATGGTGCAGCAATTACCCCGCCCCGCCCCCTCGGGAGGTGCGTTCGGCAGTCAATGACCGGAAGGGAGTGCGGTCCGGCGCGAGGTTGACGGGCCGGCGCCCCCTTCTTCGCCGCCCGCTACCAGCCGCGCTCGCGCCATTCGGCCAGGTGGGGGCGCTCGGCGCCGAGCGTGGTGTCGTTGCCGTGGCCCGGGTAGACCCAGGTCTCGTCCGACAGCTCGCCGAACAGCTTGTTCTCCACGTCGTCGAGCAGGCTCGTGAAGGCCTTCCCGTCGCCCGAGGTGTTGCCGACGCCGCCCGGGAAGAGGCAGTCGCCGGTGAACACGTGCGCGTGGCCGTGCGGGTCGTCGTAGACCAGCGCGATCGAGCCGGGGGTGTGGCCGACCAGGTGGCGGGCGGTCAGCGTGACCCGGCCGACCGTGATGGTGTCCCCGTCCTCGACGAGCACGTCGGTGGCGACCGGGATGCCCTCCGCGTCGTGGGCGCCCGCGTACGTCCGCGCGCCGGTCGCCGCGACCACGTCCGCCAGCGCGGCCCAGTGGTCGCCGTGCCGGTGGGTGGTGACCACGGAGGCGATGCCGCCGTCACCGATCAGGCTCAGCAGGGTCTCCGGCTCGGCCGCTGCGTCGATCAGCAGCTGCTCGTCGGTGGCCCGGCAGCGCAGCAGGTAGGCGTTGTTGTTCATGCCCCCCACCGCGACCTTGGAAATCATGAGGTCCGAGAGTTCGTGCACGTCGGCCGGACCGCCGACCTTGACCGCTCCGCTGTACGTCATGGACCGATCCTAGAGCGGAGGGAGGACCGGCAGGGGTCCGCCCTCGGTGGTCAGGGAGGCGCCCTTGTCCGCGCGGCCGGCCAGCCAGCCCAGGAGCGCGGCGGCGGTGCCGGTGACGGTGACGACCGGGTCGCCGGCGGAGCCGGTCCGCCACTGGCGCCCGTCGGTGGCGGACAGGGCGGTGGGCGGTACCTCCGGGCGCCCCGACCAGCGCTCCGCGAGGAACTCGATCTCCCGTCCGGTGAACTCCTCGGGGAGGTCGGAGAGCTCGTAGCCGATGTTCAGGTCGACGTGGTGCAGCTCGACCTCGATCAGGCGCCGGAAGGGAACCCGGGCCGCCGTGTCGGTGACCCCGTTGCGCAGTTCCACGGTGCGGGTCCAGTCCTGCGGGCGGTCGGCGACGGCCTGCCAGCGGTCCGCGGAATTCCGGACGTCCTCGAGCTGTTGCAGCAGGGGACGCCCCGCATCGCGCTCGATGTCGGATTCCCGGGAGGTGGCGCTCTCGTACATCGGGCGGCCATCGAAGACCTCGACCAGGGCGTCCGCGTTCCGGGCGAGGTGGGCCAGGACGTGGCCGCGGGTCCAGCCGGGGAGAAGTGACTCTTCGGCCAGCTTCGCGTTGTCCAGCTTCGCGACCGCGGTCAGCAGTCGGTCGGTGGCCTCATGAACGGATCGCAGGTCGTGCGCATGATCAATCATGCGGCCGAGCCTAGTGGCCGAGGGGTCCTCCACACACGATCGGGTGAAGAGGGCTGCGGAGTGCCGAAAATCGAATGCACGTGCTATACGCTCGGAGTCCAGTCTCCAAGTCCATCGCAGAGGCGCCCCCCAATACCCTGGGACGGGGGCCAGTGCCCCGCTCTCTCAAGAAAGGTGCGGACCGGCGTGACCGACCGTCTCATCGTTCGTGGCGCTCGCGAGCACAACCTCAAGAACGTTTCTCTTGACCTGCCGCGCGACTCGCTCATCGTCTTCACCGGACTCTCCGGGTCGGGCAAGTCCTCCCTGGCCTTCGACACGATCTTCGCCGAGGGCCAGCGCCGCTACGTCGAGTCGCTCTCCTCGTACGCCCGCCAGTTCCTCGGGCAGATGGACAAGCCCGACGTCGACTTCATCGAGGGCCTCTCCCCGGCCGTCTCCATCGACCAGAAGTCCACGTCGCGCAACCCGCGCTCCACCGTCGGCACCATCACCGAGGTCTACGACTACCTCCGCCTGCTCTTCGCGCGCATCGGCAAGCCCCACTGCCCCGAGTGCCGCCGGCCGATCTCGCGGCAGTCGCCGCAGGCGATCGTCGACAAGGTGCTCGCGCTGCCCGAGGGCAGCCGCTTCCAGGTGCTCTCGCCGCTCGTGCGCGAGCGCAAGGGCGAGTTCGTCGACCTCTTCGCCGACCTCCAGACCAAGGGCTACAGCCGGGCCCGGGTGGACGGGGAGACGATCCAGCTCTCCGAGCCGCCCACGCTGAAGAAGCAGGAGAAGCACACCATCGAGGTGGTCATCGACCGCCTCACCGTCAAGGACAGCGCCAAGCGCCGGCTGACGGACTCCGTGGAGACCGCCCTCGGGCTGTCGGGCGGCATGGTGATCCTGGACTTCGTCGACCTCGCGGAGGACGACCCCGAGCGTGAGCGGATGTACTCCGAGCACCTCTACTGCCCGTACGACGACCTCTCCTTCGAGGAGCTGGAGCCGCGCTCCTTCTCCTTCAACTCGCCCTTCGGCGCCTGCCCCGAGTGCACCGGCATCGGTACGCGCATGGAGGTGGACCCGGAGCTGATCGTCCCGGACGAGGACAAGTCCCTGGACGAGGGCGCGGTCTCGCCGTGGGCGCTCGGCCACACCAAGGACTACTTCCAGCGGCTGATCGGCGCGCTCGCCGGGGAGCTCGGCTTCCGCACCGACATCGCGTGGGCCGGACTGCCGCTGCGGGCGAAGAAGGCCTTGCTGTACGGCCACAAGACCCAGATCGAGGTCCGCTACCGCAACCGGTACGGCCGCGAGCGGGCCTACACCACGGCCTTCGAGGGCGCGGTGCCGTTCGTGAAGCGGCGCCACTCGGAGTCCGAGAGCGACGCCAGTCGCGAGCGCTTCGAGGGCTACATGCGCGAGGTGCCCTGTCCCACCTGCCAGGGCACTCGGCTCAAGCCGATCGTGCTCGCGGTGACGGTGATGGACCGCTCGATCGCCGATGTCGCCGCGATGTCGATCAGCGAGTGCGCGGACTTCCTCGGGCGCCTCAAGCTCGACGCCCGCGACAAGAAGATCGCCGAGCGGGTCCTCAAGGAGGTCAACGAGCGGCTGCGCTTCCTCGTCGACGTCGGCCTGGACTACCTCTCCCTCAACCGCGCCGCCGGCACCCTGTCGGGCGGCGAGGCCCAGCGCATCCGCCTCGCCACCCAGATCGGCTCCGGCCTGGTGGGCGTGCTGTACGTGCTGGACGAGCCCTCCATCGGCCTCCACCAGCGGGACAACCACCGCCTGATCGAGACCCTGGTGCGGCTGCGGGACATGGGCAACACCCTCATCGTCGTCGAGCACGACGAGGACACCATCAAGGTGGCCGACTGGGTCGTGGACATCGGCCCGGGCGCCGGCGAGCACGGCGGCAAGGTCGTGCACAGCGGTTCGCTGAAGGAGCTGCTGAAGAACCCCGAGTCGATCACCGGTCAGTACCTGTCCGGCAAGCGGTCCATCCCGCTCCCGGACGTACGCCGTCCCGTGGACCCGTCGCGCAAGCTCACGGTCCACGGCGCCAAGGAGAACAACCTGCGGGACATCGACGTGTCCTTCCCGCTGGGCGTGCTCACGGCGGTGACGGGCGTATCGGGCTCCGGCAAGTCGACGCTGGTCAACGACATCCTGTACACGCACCTGGCCCGCGAGCTCAACGGTGCGCGGTCGGTGCCGGGACGGCACACCCGGGTGGACGGCGACGACCTCGTCGACAAGGTCGTGCACGTGGACCAGTCGCCGATCGGCCGGACCCCCCGGTCCAACCCGGCCACGTACACCGGTGTCTTCGACCACGTCCGCAAGCTCTTCGCGGAGACGATGGAGGCGAAGGTGCGCGGCTACCTGCCGGGCCGCTTCTCCTTCAACGTGAAGGGCGGCCGGTGCGAGAACTGCTCCGGCGACGGCACGATCAAGATCGAGATGAACTTCCTGCCGGACGTGTACGTCCCGTGCGAGGTCTGCCACGGCGACCGGTACAACCGGGAGACGCTGGAGGTCCACTACAAGGGCAAGTCCATCGCCGAGGTCCTGAACATGCCGATCGAGGAGGCCGCGGGCTTCTTCGAGGCAGTCCCGACGATCTCGCGGCACCTGAAGACGCTGAACGAGGTGGGGCTCGGGTACGTCCGCCTCGGCCAGTCGGCGCCGACCCTGTCGGGCGGCGAGGCGCAGCGCGTGAAGCTGGCCTCGGAGCTCCAGAAGCGGTCGACGGGGCGGACGGTGTACGTCCTGGACGAGCCGACGACGGGTCTGCACTTCGAGGACATCTCGAAGCTGATCAAGGTGCTGTCGGGGCTGGTCGACAAGGGCAACACGGTGATCGTCATCGAGCACAACCTCGACGTCGTCAAGACCGCGGACTGGGTCGTGGACATGGGCCCCGAGGGCGGGTACGGAGGCGGCCTCGTCGTCGCCGAGGGCACGCCGGAGCAGGTCGCCTCGGTGGGCGCGAGCCACACGGGCAAATTCCTGCGCGACATCCTGGGCGCGGACCGGGTCCTGGAGGCCGGTGCCCCGGCGGCGGCTCCGGCGAAGCCGGCGAAGAAGGCGGCCGCGCGCAAGAAGGCGGCGGCCCCGGCAGCGGCCAAGAAGGCAGCTGCCCCGGCAGCGGCCAAGAAGGCAGCTGCCCCGGCCGCGAAGAAGACCGCCCGGGCCCGCAAGGCGTAGCACGGCAGAAGCCCCCGCTCCGGCGTGATGCCGGGCGGGGGCCGGGAGCCGCGGCTAGGCCGTCTCTTTCGGATCTTGCCGGGCCCGCGCCGCCCGGCACCGCACCTCGCCGCACTGCCGGGGCACCCGAGTACGTCCAGTACGCGGGAGCCCCGGCAGCGCGCCGAGGCACGGCACCGAACGACGCGGACCTGACCGACAAGATCCAAAAGAGACGGCCTAGGCGGCGACGCCGATGGCGTGGCCCGCGGTCGACGGGTCGGACAGGGTGGTCAGGAGCGCGTCGGCGACATCCGCCCGGGCGATCACCTTGCCGCCCGGGACGTTGGCGTCGACCGCGCGCCGGTACGTCCCCGTGAACGGCCGGTCCAGCAGTCGCGGCGGCCGGATCACCGTCCACTGGGTACGGCTGGCGGCGATCGCCGCCTCCATGACCGTGAGGTCCGCGTACACGTCCCGCAGCGCCTTGCGCAGCAACGGATAGACCAGCACCCGGGTGAGCGCCCCGTCCTGCGGCGATTGCGGACCCAGCGGCGCCGCGCTGACCGCCGACAGGCGGCTCACCCCGGCCCGGTCCATCGCGGAGACGATCGACCGCAGGGCCGGACCCGCGATCGGGGTGAGCCTGGCCTGCTTGTTGCTCGCCGGGCCGAGCGCGGAGACCACCGCCTCCTGCCCTTCCAGCACCCGCACGAGCGCGTCCTCGTCGGACAGGTCCCGTACCACCGTCACCCGCAGCCGCTCGTGCGCCGGTACGTCCAGTCGCGCCGGGTCGCGGACGACCGCCGTCACCTCGTGGCCCGCTTCGAGTGCCTGTCGGACCACCTCGTGGCCGATCCCGCCCGTGGCTCCGAACACCGTGAGTTTCATCCTGGCTCCCGCATTCATGTGACGCATGACGTGTGAGGCATGGCGTGTGTGGTGTGACGCACTATGGGGTGGGTGAGTGCTCACTCACCCCTGTTTCCGTTATGGTGAGTGAATGCTCACCCCAAAGTCAAGCCGGTCCACCCCGGAACGCCTGCTCGATGCGGCCGAAACCCTGATGCGCACGACCGGCCTGGCCGGCGCCACCACGAAGGCCATCGCCCGGGAGGCGGGCTGCTCGGAGGCCGCGCTCTACAAGTACTTCGCGAACAAGGAAGAGCTGTTCGTCCGCGTGCTGATGGAGCGCCGCCCCAACGCCGGCGCGATGATGGCGGCTTTGACCACCGACCCGGGGGACCAGTCGGTCGAGGAGCGGCTGACCGAGATCGCCCGGTACGCCTCGCTCTTCTACGCCGAAGCCATGCCCATGTCCGCCTCGCTCTTCGCCGATCCCGTCCTGCTCACCCGCCACCGCGAGGGCGTACGGAGCATCGGCGCGGGTCCGCACGTGGTGCTGGAGGCCCTCACCGGCCATCTGCGCCGCGAGCTCGAACGCGGCCGGCTGCGCCCCGACGCCGACCCGGCGGCCGCCGCCGCGCTGCTGCTCGGCGCCTGCTTCCAGCGGGCCTTCTTCCTGCACTTCTCCGGTCCCGACACGGTCGGGCCGGTCGAGGAGTTCGCCCCCGCGGTGGCGGCTACGGTGTGGGCCGCCCTCCGCTGAGCTCGGAGGCGTACGGAGGCTCCGCGCCCGCCCGGGTGCAGGTCAGCGCGGCTGCCGCGGCGGCGTAGGACAGCACCTCGGGCCAGTCGACCGGGCTGCCCGGTCCCGCCCCCGGCCCCGGCGCTCCGGCCGTGAGTCGGTGCAGCAGGGCCGCGTTCACGGTGTCGCCCGCGCCGATGGTGTCCACCACCGCGACCCGGCGCGCGGGCACCGAGTGCTCCGCCCCCTCCCGCGTCCACACGGTCAGGCCATCGGCCCCCCGGGTGAGCACCACCGCCGAGGGCCCCGCCGCCAGCCAGTCGGCCGGACGGCCGCCCAGCCACGCCGCGTCCTCCTCCGACAGCTTCAGCACGCCGACGTGGGGCAGCCAGGACAGGAAGCGGGCCCGGTAGGCCGCCGGGTCGGCGATCAGCGCCGGGCGGATGTTGGGGTCGAGCAGGGTCAGCAGCCCGCGCCCGGCTTCCCGGCGCAGCAGGGTCTCGTAGGCGCTCGCCCCGGGCTCCAGCACCAGCGAACAGGTGCCGAGCGCGAGGGCCCGTACGCCCTCGGGGAGCGCGGGCGGCAGCCGGAACAGCCGGTCGGCCGTGCCCTCGACGTAGAACCCGTACGCCGCCGAGCCGTCCGCGGCCAGCGAGGGCACCGCCAGCGTGGTCGGCTCCGGTCCGCGCTGGACCAGGGAGAGGTCCACCCCGGCCGTGCGCAGCCCGTCGAGCAGCGAGGCGCCGAAGCCGTCCGTCGAGATCCGGGAGCAGAAGGCGACCGGTGCGCCGAGCCGGCCCAGAGCGAGCGCGGTGTTGTACGGTCCGCCGCCCGGCCGCGGCAGCAGGGCGCCCGGCGGCCGTTCGACGGGCACCAGGTCGATCAGGGCTTCTCCACCGACGACGATCACGCGGGGGAAGGTATCCCATCGGGCGCGGGTATCGTCGGGTGGGCCCGCCAGGGCCCGGCCAGGCCGATCCGGGCCGACCGCATCCTCGCTCCGCCCTCGTTCCGGGAGAACCGCATGTCCGCCTCGCAGTCCGCCGCCCGCCGTACCGTCCTCAAGGGCGCCGCCGCGATCGTCGGAGCCGTCGGCGGCGGTGCGGCGCTCACCGCCTGTTCCACCGAGACCAACAGCGGTTCCGGCACCCCGGCGGTCCCCGTCCAGCCCGTCGAGCTGGGCGCAGAGGCCGAGGTTCCGGTCGGCGGCGCGAAGCTGTTCCGGGAGAAGAAGCTGGTGGTCAGCTGCGCGGAGGCGGGCCAGTACAAGGCCTTCAGCGCCCAGTGCACGCACTCCGGATGCGTCCTGGACAAGATTGTCGAAGGTGAGGGCAACTGCCCCTGCCACGGCAGCCGCTTCGACGTCACCACGGGCAAGGTGCTGCGCGGCCCGGCCACCGACCCGCTGCCGGAGGTCCCGGTGAAGGTCGAGGGCGGCAAGCTCATCGCGGGCTGACGGCGCGGGGCGCGCCGCACCGGCGCTCACTCCCAGTCCCACCCGATCCCCAGGATCCCCCGCCGCACCCCCTGCTCCACCAGGTGCACGGCCCGGTGCGGTCCGCTCGGGTTCAGGTCCGCGAGCCGCCCGCGCGGCGCGTCCGGCCCGCTGCGCGTGAAGCGGCGGCAGCGCACCGGCAGCGCCGCCTCGTCGAAGCGGACCTGGAGCACGTACTGCCCGCCCGTATAGCTGAAGCCGCGCACGTACTCGGTGCTGCGGCCTGCGGTGCCGTCCTCGAAGCCGTAGCCGAAGACGTAGGTGTCCCCGGCGCGCAGCCGGGCGTCGAAGAGCAGCTCGGCGACGACCAGCTCCGCTTCGGGGTGGCGGCGGATCCGCCCGGTCCGGCAGGTCTCGACGGCCCGTACCCGGATCCGCTCCGGATCGCAGCCCGGGTCGCCGTGGTGGACGGCGATGTACCGGTCGACCCCGTCCCGGTGGGCCCGTACGACGTGCTGCGATTCGCGGCCGAGCAGCTCCCCGGCGGGGCCGATCCGCACCCGCTCGTGGTGGCCGACGGTGTGCAGGCCGCCGTCGACGGGCAGCTCCATGTCGGCGAGCAGCGCCTCCACGGCCGCGCCGACGCTGAACAGCGCCCGGTACGAGCGTGCGGGCGGGCGGGCCGTCCCGGGGGTGGCGGGTTCCGGCGCGGCCAGCAGCCGCAGCAGGGCGCCCTCGGGCAGTTCCAGGATCTGCTCCAGGGCCCGTACGGCCTTCAGGGACTCGGGGCGGCCCGGCCGCCGGGCACCCTGCTGCCAGTAACTGAGGCTGGTCACCCCGAGCTTGATGCCGCGGGCGGCGAGCCGGTGCTGCACCCGGTGCAGGGGCAGGCCGCGGGCGGCGAGTGCGGCGCGGAGCGCGAGGTGGAAGGGGCCGTCGCGCAGCAGGTGCGGCAGCTCCCGGGCGCCGTCCGCGCGGGCACTGTCCGAAGGGGAGCCGTCCGCAGGGGCGCTGTCCGAGAACGTGCCGTTCGCGCTCGACCGCATGGCGGCTCCTCCTGTGAACGTTCACGCGACGGGGTGCGGGCGGTCCGGCGGGTGACGCCCGTGGTCCCGGTGGGTCCAGGTGGGGTGACGGCGGACGTTCACACTCTGGCCCCACCGTTCACACCGCGATGTCACGCCGTATTGAAGCGTGTTGACCTGTTCCCGACAACACCCCGATGCTCCTCCACAGCGTCCGGACGCGGTCCTCCACCCCCACTCCCCACCTCGGGAGGAACGCGATGCGCAACAGAAACCGGCGGCTCACCCACGCCGCCTTCATCACCGCCCTGCTCACCGCCCTGCTCGCCTTGCCCACCACTGCCGCCACCGCCGCCGGTACGGGCACCACGACCGCCACCTCCGCCTCCGCTGCCGCCGCACCCGCCGAGAGCTCGGCCCTGGCGTCCAAGCGGCTGAACATCACCATGCAGGCCCAGCAGAAGACCAACTGGTGCTGGGCCGCCGCGGGCAACACCATCGCCACCTGGTTCGGCCGCAGCTACAGCCAGAACCAGTTCTGCAACGCGGCCTTCAACCGCCAGCAGGGCTACGACTGCCCCAACAACCAGGCCAACCTGGCCAACGTGCAGACCGGCCTGCGCTGGGCCGGCATCAACTCCGGCTCCTACGTGAACGGCTGGCTCCAGTACTCCACCGTCCAGACCGAGATCAACGCCAACCGCCCGATAGAGACCCGCATCCAGTGGTCCAACGGCGGTGGCCACATGCACGTGATCTACGGCTACGACACCGCGAACAGCTGGGTGTACTGGGGAGACCCGTGGCCCTCCAGCGACCGCTACAACTGGGCCTCCCACGCCTGGTACGTGGACAACAGCACCTTCTCCTGGACCCACTCGCTCTACCGGATCGGGGCGTGACCTCATGGCTCCCCGCCTCATGAACGGCCGACTCGCCGCCGCGGCCGTCGCCGCGACCGCCGTCCTGGCCCTGGCCCCCACCCAGGCGTCCGCGGCGCCCGTTCCGCAGCCCCAGGCCGCCACCGCCGAGAACCTCGCCGCCGCGGGGCGGACGGCGGCGGCCCCCGACACCCTCGCCACCCTGTCCCGCTTCTTCGCCCGCGAGGGCAAGGTCTCGCTCGCCGCCGCGCAGCCCCGCATCGAGGGCGAGACGGTTCCCGTGCACTACCTCTCTCCGGAGTTCGTCGCGGGGAAGGCCGGCGCGAGCGTGGCCCGGCTGGAGTTCCTCGCCAGCAAGGCCGTCTCCTCGGACGGACAGCAGGCCGCCCTGTGGACCGCGCAGACCGCGGCGGGCTGGCAGGTGGTGAACATCGCCACCGGCGACGACGAGTTCCGCTACGCGCAGCTCGGCGCGGCGAAACTCCCCGGCGGGACCGTGTTCCGCGAACCGCAGATCGACGCCTGGTACGTGGCCGGCGGCGACCGGGTCCTGCCCCTGGACGAGGACGCGGCGACGGCCGTGGGCGCGCAGGGCACGAGCCTGGCCGCCTACCGGTCGCGCGTCGTGAAGGCCTACGCGGACAAGCTGCCGGGATCCGCCTACGGCAAGTCCGGCAAGGCCGGTGGCTTCGCCCCCACGGAAGCCACGGCCGAGGAAGCCTCCGCCTCCGCCGCCCGGCCCGGGTCCGCCCCCGCCGGACTCCCGATGACCGCCGGAGCCGTGGCTCTGGCGCTGGGCGCGGCCGGCGCGGTGGCCGCGCGGCGCGCCCGGCGGCAGCGGGTGGTGCGGGCGTAGCCACCCGAGGGGTCCGGCCGCCCGGCCGCCTGCCGGACGGCCGGACCCTGCCGGGCCGAGGCCGTCTCTTTCGGATCTTGCCGGGACCCGGCAAGATCCGAAAG
>NZ_JBHVYI010000037.1:0-76318 GCF_042880975.1 Streptomyces sp. NPDC058289 | reverse complement strand
GTCAAACTCCCGTCGTCGCCCGAAGGGCGGCCTCGGGAGTTTGACGACAGGCCCTAGCGCAGGGGTTCGCTCAGCTCCATGGAACGCAGGGCTGCCGTGAGGGCTGCTTCGTCGCCGATGTCGAGCGCCGTGTCGGTGAGTTTGATGACGTGTTCGTCGCCGTGTGCCCGGGCCCGTTCGAAGACCTCGTCGGGGGTGAGGATGCCCGGCGGGGTGAACACGACCGGCGTGTCGGGTGCGTACATCGCGGTGACGGCTGCGGAGGCCGTCCAGGCGGCTCGCAGACTGGGTGCCCACAGCGTGGGTGGGAGGGCGGGCAGGGTGCGCAGCACGGCGTTGGGGGCCGTGGCGGCGTGGACCAGCATGACTTCGTCGCCGTGGCCGTGGGTGGCGTAGCGGTGGGTGGCCGCCCGCACCAACTCGACGAGGTGCAGGCGTGCCTGTTCGGGGTCCGTGCTCGTGGCCGCCCACACCGGCAGGCCCGTGACTCGAGCGAGGCGGTCGGGGAAGGTGCCTTGCCGCTCGGCGATGGGCGGCACCGCGTTGAGGGCGGCGGCCGCACTGTTGGCGCCGGGCAGCGCGGCGAGCTCCGCGACGGGGTGGTGGCGGGCGGCCCAGTAGCCGAGGCCGTGGGCGAGTTCGGCCAGACGCGGTTCGTTGCTCTCGCCGGCCAGGAGGGTGCGTACGGCGTGGCCCACTCGGATCAGCGGATGCGTCGAGCCGCCGTACATGCCGGGGAGGAGGCGCGGCCACCACTGCGCCAGCACGTCGCGCCAGGGACGCTCGGCGATCTCGCGCTCGAAGTGGCCGATCCAGTCGGCGGAGCGGCGCGGGTCACCGAGCGCGGCCTGCCAGTTGGCGGCCGTGACCGGCTCGACGCGCGACGGGAACTCCTCCAGCTTTCGCGCGTAGAGATCGAGCCAGCGGTGCACCGATCCCGCCTGCCCGTGAACGGAAAGGGCCTCGACGGCCATCGGCGCGTGATTGGTCAGCCGCCCGAGCCGCTCGGGGCCGGAACCGTGCAATCGCTGAAGCGCCTCATCGAGAATGCCCGTCGTATCCATGACGACGACCGTACGTCGACCACGAGGAACCCGTAACGGTCCGGAGGCCTAGGACCAGGCCTAGGACCAACGGCGTTGGGAGGTGCGGGCCGTCATGCCGGCAGCTGTGCTCGGGGTGCTGCGCCGGTGGTGGTCATGGGGGGTGAGGCGTATTCCAGGGCGGTGGAGAGTTTCTCCAGGGCGGCGAGGAGGAGCACTCCGGCGCGGTGCAGCATGCGGTCCGCCTCGCCTCCGGGGGCCTCGTCGTGCCAGGTGTCGAGTGCGGTGCGCACCGGTTCCCAGGTGGGGACGCGGTGGTCCCGTACCGCACGGTCCGCGTCCTCGGCCGACTGCTGCAGGGCGGCGCCAGGGCGGCCGCCGAGGGGAGCACGGGGCTGCCGGGGCCGGCAGGTGGGCTTCCAAGAGCATGGTGACATGGGCGAATTCGGCGAGGACCTGTTCGGCTCCGGCCTCCGTGGTGCGGGAGAGCCCGCGTTGGGGTACGGGTTCCTTCTCGGCGAGGGCCACGGCGTTGCGCCAGGCGAGGACGGAGACGCGGGCGGACAGGACGGCTTCGCGGGTCTCGCGGGCGCTCTGCCGGGTGGGCTCGGCATAGTGGCGTACGACGGTGGCGGCGTAGCTGAGGTCCGCTTTTCGGTTCTCGCCGGCCCGGCCGCCGTCGTCGCTGCGTGCCGTCTCGGCCACGTCGCGCAGCAGGGCGCGCAGCAGGGTGGCCGACTGCTCGGCCGCGCCGGTGAGTGCGGGGCCGCCCGGGGGGGATCTCGATGGCGGCGAGGGCCTTGGGCGGGAGTTCCGCGGGGCGGCCGCGGCGGATCGCGTCGGCCGCCGTGTCCAGGATCGCGGCCGCCGCGGCGAGCAGTTCGTGGGCCCGGGCGCGGGCGGGGCCGTCCTGGGCGCCGCCGGTGACGGCGGGGTCGGCGGGGTCGGCGGGGTCGGCGAGCGACGCGAGGGCCGGGCGCATCCGCTCGGCCAGGCCCCGAGCGCCGTGCAGCTGGGCCGGGCGGCGGCGCATCGGGCGGGGGCTGAGCGAGGCCGCTTCCCGAGCCCGGGCGAAGGGGCCCGGGGTGAACGGGTCGGCGGGGTCCTCGCACACCCGACGGGCGTAGTCGGCCTCGGCGGCCAGCGTGTCGGCGAGCGCGTCGCGGTGCCGCCCCCAGCGGCGGATGGGGAAGAGCACCACCGGGGCCGCCTGCACGAGTCCGCCGGCGGTCATCAGCGCGGCCTGCCCCAGGGACTGGTGACGGTGGCCGGCAGGGTCACGGTCACCAGCATCACCGCGGCATTGGTCGTGCCGAGGCTGCCCGCGTTGACGCCCAGCGACCAGGCCATGCCTCCCAGGAAGGTCCACAGGGCGACCAGGAGGAGGAAGAGGGGGAGGTGGCCGCCGGTGAGGTGGCTCAGGAAGCTCGTGACGCCGAGGGTCAGCGCGGAGATCATCGGGAGCACGGGGTCGGGCCGCCAACTGCGCTGGAACACCGCGATCCCGCCCAGCAGGGCGCCGAAGGCGGCGCCCGCGGCCGCGGTCCCGCCGAACAGCCACAACGCGACGGATCCCGAGAGTGCCAGGCCCGCCGTCGCGCGCAGGGTGACCACCGGTTCGAGCCTGGTCCGCTCGATGCGCAGGCCGGCGCGAGCGGCGTCCTTCAGTGTGCTCGTCCAGCCCGTGGGGCGAGACTATGTCGCAAACATGGCGATATCGCGGACCGTCGGAGTGCGTGGTCCCGGCGCCGGCGGCCGATCCCGTCGCCGATCCCGTCGCCGGTCGCGGCCGCCGGGAACCGGACCCCGATCATCCCGAACCCCCAGGCGATGGACTGGTCCGGCCCGGCGGCATCGCCCGCCCGGCCGAAGAGGTGCCCGCCATGGTCGCGACGCCGTCAGCCCCGGAGCCGGCCCGCCGCCAGGGCGTCCCTGACCTCGCGCGCCACGCGGGCCGCGTCGTCCGGGTTGTGCACCACATCCGTGTGGTTCATGTCGATGACGAGGACCTCGCTGGCCGAGTAGTGCTTGTTCACCCAGTCGTCATAGCCGGCCCACAGCGTCCGGTAGTACTCGACGAGGCTCTCGTCCTGCTCGAAATCGCGACCCCGCAGCCCGATGCGGTGCAGCACCGTCTCGAAGTCCGCCTTGAGGTACACCATGAGATCGGGCGCCTTGCGGTACGGCAGGCCGTCGATCTCGCGCATCATCTCGCCCAGCAGCCCCTCGTACACCTGCATCTCGAGGGAGCTGATCCGGCCGAGGTCGTGATTGACCTTGGCGAAGTACCAGTCCTCGTAGATGGACCGGTCGAGGACGTTGTCGCCCTGCTTGTACGCCTCCTTGATCGCGGCGAACCGCGTCTGCAGGAAGTACAGCTGGAGGAGGAAGGGGTAGCGCTTCGCCTCGATCTCCTCGGGGCTCGCCGTGTAGAAGAGCGGGAGGATCGGATTGTCTTCCACGCTCTCGTAGAAGACTTCGCTGCCCAGCTCCTTGGCGAGCAGCTCGGCCACGCTGGTCTTGCCGATTCCGATCATGCCTCCGACGCAGATCACTGGCATTCCTCACTTCTCCCTGGGGGTCTTCTGTTCGCGGGCGCGTGGGCCGGGCGCCCCCACCCCACTGAGACGCGTGTCGGCGGTCGCTCGATTCCCCGTGATCTTCGGATCTTCATGATCAGCGTCAATTGGTCCTCGTCCGGGCCTGGGCCTGGACGCAGGACATCCTCCTCGACGAGCCGACCGGCCGTTCCGTAGGTGCCGCGGACAGCGACGAGCCACCGCCCCGCGGCCGCCATGAAGCATAAATGATGTTCGGCCGGAGAAGTCCTCGCGTGTTACTTGGCGGTAGGCAATGATGGCGGGCGACCATCCACACGGCGGAGGCTGAGGCAGCGGTGACGACTTTCGACGAACCGACGATCGTGCACGCGTTCCGGGACGACGCCCTGGGAGAGCACGACGCCGTCGGTCTCGCCGCGGCGATCCGGCGGGGCGAGGTCTCCCCCGCCGAGGCCGCCCGGGACGCCCGGGAGCGGGTGCGGACGGTCGACGCACGACTGGGTGCGGTCCAGGTGCACGTCGACGGCCCGGCGCACCTCGACGGCCCGGCGCACGCCGCCGGAGCGGGCGCCTTCGCCGGGGTACCGACCTTCGTCAAGGACAACACCGACTACCAGGGGCTGCCGACGGGCCACGGCAGCGCCTCCTTCCGGCCGCGGGCCGCCAAGCAGCACGCGCCGTTCACCCGGCAGCTCCTGAGCAGCGGCGTCACGGTGCTGGGCAAGACCCGGCTGCCCGAGTTCGGGTTCAGCCCGACCACGGAGTACGACGGTGCGGAGCCGGTGCGCAACCCCTGGCACACGGACTACTCGGCGGGCGGTTCCTCGGGCGGCAGCGCGGCCTTGGTCGCTGCCGGCGCCGTACCGATCGCGCACGCCAACGACGGCGGTGGCTCGATCCGCATACCCGCGGCCTGCTGCGGACTCGTCGGCCTGAAGCCGAGTCGCGGACGGGTCGTGGCGAGTGCCCTGGGCCGCCAACTGCCGCTCGACATCATCTCCGACGGAGTCGTGAGCCGTTCCGTGCGGGACGCCGCCGCGTTCCTCGCTGCCGCGGAAACGTACCGCCGGAGTCCCGGACTGCCGCCCGTGGGTCTGGTCGAAGGACCCTCGGCGCGACGGTTGCGCATCGGGTTCGTCCTGGACTCGCCGAACGGTGTGCACTCCGACGCCTCCACCCGGGCGGCGGTCAAGGACACCGTGGCGACGCTCGAACGTCTCGGACACACCGTGGAGCCGGTGGAGTTGGGTATGGATCCGAGCTTCACCGACGACTTCCTCACCTACTGGGGGATGCTGTCCTTCCTCCTCGGCGTCACGGGCCGGACCCTCGGCACGGACTTCGACCGGCACCGCATGGACGGCCTCAGCCGGGGGTTGCGCGAGGAGTACGTGCGGAACTGGCGGCGGACGCCCGGCGTACTGCGGCGGTTGAAGCGTACGAAGGAAGCCTACGCGGCGTCCTTCCGCGGGCTCGACCTCGTGATGTCGCCGGTACTCGCGCACACGACGCCGCCGATCGGCCACCTCAGCCCGACCGTTCCCTACGCGAAGCTGATCGAGCGGATCCTCGCGTACGTGGCGTTCACCCCGGTCGACAACGTCGTCGGCACCCCGTCGATCTCGGTGCCCTCCGCGAGCGCGACGCCGGACGGCCTCCCCGTCGGCGTCATGTTCGCCGCGCGCCCCGGCGGTGAGCGGAAGCTGCTGGAGATCGCGTTCGAGCTGGAGGCGGACCGGCCCTTCCGGCGCATCCAGGACCAGTGACGTCGGCACGAGGAGACACGAGGAGAGGGGCGGGGCCTGCGGCCCTACCCGGCGGCGGGCGGCAGGTGCTCCACGCGGAGGGGCTCGAAGGCGATCCGGGTCAGTGACCCGTCCTGGGTCCATCCCACCTCGATGGAACCTCGGTCGGCCGTCACCCCGGTGACCATCTCGGTCATCGGCTCCGGACCGGTTTCGCCGGTGAGCGCGACCAGCGCCGCGTAGAGGCGTGTTCCTCCGCCCTCGGCCGTCAGGCGGGGCACGCTCGCCCACCGTGTGAAGGCGGTCCCGGCCGGCGCCCTCGCCTCGTCCCGCTCCTCCCAGCCGTGCAGCGGGTGGAGCTCCGAACGCAGTGGCTCCTCGGGCCCCGTGGCCCAGCCCGTCTGTTCCACGCGGGCTCCGTACGGAGCTCCGTACACCCGGTGCACGCGCAGTTCGTGCGGGCCGCGGACGAAGGTGACGCTCTCCACGCGCAGGCCCGGGACGGTGGGCGGGCCGTCCGGGAAGACCGGCCGGTGCCAGGATGCGGCCCAGCCCCAGCCGCTGCCCTGGCCGGTACCCAGCGGGTGGATGCGTCGCCGGACACTGCGGGCGCCCGCAACGACGACGGCGAGGTGGTTGTCCGGGGTGTTGGCGCTCGCGGTGGGGCCGCTGCGGGTGGAGTAGGCCTGGCGGGAGTAGAGCGGTTCCTCGTCGCGGGCCGCTTCCGGCTGGTCCGGCCCGACGTGGTCGCTCCCGTGGTTGTGCAGTCGTACGAGCCCGTCGGCGCGGGTGGTCTGGATGAGCAGCCCGGGCGCGGCCAGGGCGAGCACCTGGTCGGGACCTTCGCTGGGTGCGGCTTCCTCCGTCGCCGTCCACAGCGGGTGCGTCGCCGGGGCGAGCAGGCAGACGAAGGCCTTGGAGGCCCAGTACGGCGAGGCCGGACCCGAATAGCGTTGCAAGGTCGCCCCGTGCGGGCCGTGCCAGCCGAGGCCCAGCAGACCGTCGGCGCCGATGGCGCCCCGGTCCAGGAAGTAGCGCAGCGAGCCACTGATCAGGCGCCGCGAGGTGCCGGGGGTGAGCGGGGTGTGGCCTGTGACCGCGCCGAGGCCGACGGCGGTTGCGGCGGCGAAGCGGTAGGTGAGGGAGCGCCCGAAGTGGATCGGCGCCCCGTCCGCCCCGAAGAGGAGGGAGAAGCTGTCCAAGTGGGCCCGCAGGCGGTCGCCGTGCGGGGCCGACCGGTCCGGCACGGCGGGGAGGGGGGCCTTGAGGCGGGCGGGGAGGGGGTCGCCGGGTTGGGCGTCGAGGGGGACGCCGAGTTGGGCGTCGAGGTGGGCGTCGAGGTGGGCGTCGAGCACCGGATACAGGTGCAGCGCCCAGCCGTTGTAGTGGTCGAAGGCCCTGCCGTCGCCGTCGGCGTACCAGCCCTGGCCGCCGTACCAGCCTTCCAGGAGGTCCAGGGCCCGGCTGCGGGCCCTGGCCGTCTCGGCGTCGCCGCGGCCCACGGATTCCAGGAAGCCGGCCACGGTGTACGGGAAGAGGTACCAGTTGTTGGGGCTGGGCACATGGCGCAGGGCTCCGCGCAGCCACTCCTCGGCGCGGTCCTGCACCGCACTGTCGAGGCGGTCCCACAGCCACGGCCGGGTCAGCCGGAGCCCGAGGGCCACCGACGCCGATTCGACCATCGGCTGGCCGCCCGTGTGTACGTCGCGGATGACCGGCCAGGACTCCGCATCGTCGCGGCCCGGCGTCCGGGTGCCCGCCGCCAGCCCGTCCGCGTACCGCTCCAGCCAGCCGTACGGGTCCGCTCCCCCGGCCCCGGACACCCGGAAGGCCGCGGCGAGGAAGGTGCGTGCGTAGCCTTCGAGCCCGTCGGAGCGCACGCCCGAGGCCGACGGCCGTCCCGGCAGGTCGAGCAGGGCCCCGCGCGGCGTGGCCCACCGCCGGGCCGCCCGCAGCAGCCCGTCGGCCACCGCCTCCCAATGCGCGCGGGTGTAGCCGGTGTACGGGCTCGACTCGCGGTCTTCGCGGGGCAGTCCGGGAAGGGTCATGCGGGGATCTTGATCGAACGGCCGCATCGGGTCAAGAGAACGGATCAAGGCCGGTCGAACCGATCGGACGGGGTCGGGCCACGGCGACCGACGGGGCTCGGACCACGGCGATCCGACGGGGGCTCAGGCCGCGGCGTCCCAGGCCGTCGTGAGCCCGTCCAGCCACGCGGGCGGCAGCTCCGCCGCGTCCCACTCCTCCCGCAGCGCCTGCGGCTCGGCGGCGAGCCTCTCGAGTACGGCGATGCTCGTAGCGGAGTGGACGAGCGAGAAGCGGCCGTGCACCGTGATGGCGCTGCCCGCTCCGAACGTGGCGAACAGCCGCCCCAGCCGGGCCCGGTGGTCCGCGGTGAACTCCGTCAGTCGCCCGGCGTACCGGGCGCGCTGCCGCGGGCTCATCGTGGCGAGGACGGCGGTGAGCACCTCCTCGGTCGCCTCCGGATCCAGTTCCGAGACCTCGGTGAACGACAGGTACAGGGGCGTGAGCGCCACCTGCGTCCGTTCCACCTCCATGCGCCTGGCCCGCGGGCGGTGGCCGGCCGCGTCCTCGTCCCCCTCCGGGCTGACCACCCGGAGCAGGGTCCGCTCGGTGACGGCGCCCAGCTCCTCCAGCAGGTCCCCGGCGCCATCGAGCCACCCCGACTCGTACGGCTCGCCCTTGTCCCCCGGCGCACTCCGGTCCCGGCCGCTCAGTTCCTCGTACGCGAGCGCCAGCGCTCCCGCCTCCAGCAGGCCGATCAGTTCGCGCGCGTCATCGGAGGGGACCCCTGCGCGCGCGAGGAGTTGCAGGAGCGTCGTCCTCGCGTTGTCGACGCTGATCTCGTCCGGCCACTGCCGTCCCTCGTCGGCCCCGCTCATCAGATCCTCTCCGTTCTCGGCCACCGCACCGCCCAGCACTTCATTGTGACCGAGCGCCGTCGAGGAGGCCGGACCCAGCGTTCCCCGGTTCGTTCCCGCAGCTGCGGGAACCGGCTTCCTGAGCTGGGACTCTATGCGGCCGTGCGCGGTTGTCGAGCACTTTCCCCACATCAGGCAATCTACCCATAACCTGCCCCGGGCCGCGGCCGACCTGCACTCGGACCGCGGCGCCCGCCTTCACGCGCGCCCGCGCCGGGGAGCCACTACACCTTCCGTACGTACACCCCGGCGCGCGCGGCCGTCGCCGCTGCGGCCGCGGAGCGGTCGGCCTCGGCGTCGTCGAGCGGGAGGGTCGTGGTCAGGAGGCGGTAGTAGAGCGGGGCGGACACCGCACGGATCACCTCGTGCGGGTCGGTACCTCCGGGCACCTCTCCGCGGGCTTCGGCCTCCCGGACGCACTGCGCCCACTCCTCGACGCGCACGGCGTAGAAGCCGTGCAGGGATTCCGCCGCCTTCGGGTCGCAGGTGGCGGCCGCGATCACCGCCTTGAACAGGGCCCCTTGCCGGGGGTCGGCCAGGGTGCGGCACACCAGCCGGGCGTTGGCCGTCAGGTCCCCGAGGAGCGAGCCCGTCTCCGCCCGCGGAACGGACTGTTGCGCCATGTCCAGCAGCAGGTCGGCCATGAGGCCGGCGACGGTGCCCCAGCGGCGGTAGACGGTCGTCTTCCCCACGTCCGCGCGCCGCGCGATGTCGGCGAGGTCCAGGTGCGCGAAACCCCGCTCGGCCAGGACGTCCTCGGCGGCCCGGAGCACCGCCTCCCGCACCCGAGCCGTACGCCCTCCGGGCCGCGCGCTCCCCGGCCCGGCCCCCGGTTCGGCCGGTCCGGCCACCCGGTCCGGCCCTGCTTCGGCGAACTCCATAACGGGACTCCAGTTCCATTAAGTGTGCGGACTTGGTACGCTCGAGCCATCTTAACGGAACCGCAGCCCCATTAGGTGGAGCCGCGGGTGATGAGGGGATGCGTCATGGAGTACAGGCGGCTGGGGACGTCCGGGCTTCTGGTGCCGGAACTGAGCTTCGGAGCGGGCACCTTCGGCGGGCAGGGGCCGCTCTTCGGCGCCTGGGGCGACACCGGCGTGCAGCAGGCGCGCCGCCTCGTGGACATCTGCATCGACGCCGGGGTCACGATGTTCGACACCGCCGACGTCTACTCCGCCGGCGCCTCGGAAGAGGTCCTGGGAGCCGCGCTCAAAGGGCGCCGGGACCAGGTGCTCATCTCCACCAAGGCCGGTCTGCCCATGGGCGACGGCCCGGGCGGGGCGGGGACCTCCCGGTCCCGGCTGATCACGTCCGTCGACGACGCGCTGCGCCGCCTGGACACCGACCACATCGACCTCTTCCAGCTGCACGCCTTCGACGCCGGCACTCCCGTCGAGGAGGTGCTGTCCACCCTGGACGACCTGGTCCGGGCGGGAAAGATCCGCTACACCGGCATCTCCAACTTCTCCGGATGGCAGGCGATGAAGTCCCTCGCCGCGGCCGACCGGCACGGCCGCCCGCGCTACGTCGCCCATCAGGTCCACTACTCCCTCGTCGGCCGCGACTACGAGTGGGAGCTCATGCCCCTCGGACTCGACCAGGGGCTCGGCGCGATCGCCTGGAGCCCGCTCGGCTGGGGCCGGCTCACGGGCCGGATCCGCCGCGGTCAGCCACTGCCGGCCGGGAGCAGGCTGCACGACACCGCCGACTACGGCCCGCCGGTGGAGGAGGAGTACCTCTACCGCGTGGTCGACGCCCTGGACGAGGTCGCCGGGGAGACGGGGAGGGCCGTCCCCCAGATCGCCCTGCGGTGGCTGCTCCAGCGGCCGACCGTGTCCTCCGTCATCATCGGCGCCCGCAACGAGGAGCAGCTGCGCCAGAACCTCGGCGCCGTGGGCTGGACGCTCACCCCCGAGCAGATGGCGAAGCTCGACGCGGCGAGCAGCCGGACGGCCCCCTACCCCTATTTTCCGTACCACCGACAGGAGGGCTTCGCCCGCCTCAACCCTCCGGCGGTCTGAAACGTGCCCCGTGCGCAGGCCTTCAGCCCAGCCACAGGATGTTCAGGACGGACAGGCGGTGCAGGGGCCGGTTGATCCAGTACGTGAGCGACAGCCGGCCGACGGAGGCCAGCCGCACGTCCTGTCCCTCGGGGTCGTCGGGGTTCCACTGGCTGAATCCCCAGGGGTCGGCCACGGCGGCGTCCAGGACGTCCCAGACCGCGATCTCGGCGTCCTCGGGCAGGCTGTCGAGCACCTTTGCGGCCGGCCCGGAGAATCGGATCGCGTACGGCTGTCCGGTCACCGGCGCCTGCTCCGCGGCACGGCCGTCTCCACGAAGGTGCTGTCGTCGTAGCCGGAAGCGACGAACGCGTCGACTTCCGGAGCGGAGGCGAGGCGGGCCTGCCAGATCTGGAGGGTCTCGTACAGCGCACCGAGGGAGAACGTGCCGCGGGACTCCTCCAGCGCGGCGGTCCACTCCCGCTCGAAGGCCGGCACCCACTGCGGGGCCCTACGGTCGGCACGGAGCCGACCGAGGAGTTCGGCCGGGGCTCCCGGAGCGGGGGCGTACGGCGTGACGGTGGCGTGGTCGGGCTGCGCGCTCATCGGCTGTTCCTCCCGGCGGGTCGTACCACCACGGTACGCGTGCGGGGAGGCCCGGGATGCGGGCATGGCCGGATCCCCCGCCGGACGGGCACCTGACGCTCGCTCATGGCGAGCCGTTCGTCAGCAGCAGGTGGAACGTGTGGTTCCGGTGTACGAACGTGGCGGTGTCGGAGCCGCCGCCGTCGAAGTACACCGGCCACAGCGGTTCCTCGTCCGTGTAATAGCAGGTGGAGCGCAGGAAGTCGGGGCTGACGGCGGCGCAGGACCACGCCGGGCCGTCGTCCGCACCGAACAGTTCCCGGGTGAAGGCGCGCACCAGCCCTTCGGCGTCGGCCTCCGGATGGTGGCGGCCGTGGGGACTGAACGCCTCCAGGAGCATCCAGCGCAGCCGCGCCGCGAAGTCCGCAGGTTCGATCGGAGTGAGCGTGGCGCGGAAGCCCGTGCGCAGGAGGGGACGGCCGAAGGGCTCGCCGTCGAGGGTCTCGCCGTCGTACGCGTCGCTCAGGTTGTGCCAGTCGCGGCGTGCGTCGGCGGCGCGCATCAGCTGCTCGAACAGTGGGCTGCGCAGGAAGGCGTGCAGGACGTCCTGGCGGTTTCCGGCCGTGACGGGCACGTCGCAGTCGGCCGTGAGCAGCAGGGTGTTGCTGTTCATCGCGCGGTCCACGGCCGTGAGGAAGGCGTCGACGGCGGGAGGTTCGGGATCGGGCGGCCGCAGCGGCTCGGTGAACTTCGGCGTCACGGCCCGGGTACCTGCAGGAATGCGTCCACTGCGGCCCTGGTGAGCGTCCGGTAGCGGTGCTCCGCCGTGTGGGCCGTGAAGTGGCCGGCGAGTTCCAGCGTGATGGAACCGTGGGCGGCCGCCCAGATGATGTCCGTGACCTCGTCGACGTCCACGTCCGGCCGGAAGACGCCGGTCGCCACGCAGGCTCGTACGGCTTCTCGGAGGACCTCCAGGCTGGCGGCGGCGACCGCGCGGGCCTCGGGAGTGGGGGTGAAGCCGGGGATGAGGCCGGCGAACATGACCTGGTAGAGGTTGCGTTCGGTCAGGGCGTTCTCGCGGTAGGCGCGGCCCAGGTCGGCCAGGTGGGTGGGCGGGTCGGCCGACGGGGGAACGGCCTCCAGACTGCGGCGCAGGCGGTCGAAGCCCTCCTGGTACAGGGCCTCGGCGATGCCGTCCTTCGCGCCGAAGTGGCGGTAGAGGACCGTGGTCGAGCAGCCGGCCGCGGTGGCGATGCGCCGCATGGTCAGGGCGGCCGGGCCCTCCGCGGCGAGGAGCTGGGCGGCCAGGTCGAGGAGGGCGGCGCGCAGCGCTTCCTGGCCTTCGACCTGGGTGCGGGCGTAGAGGTCGCCGCTCATGCCGGCTGCCAGTCACCGAGGGGGCGGTAGATCGGGATGCCCGCTTCGGTGAGCGCGGTGCGCTTGGCGAAGTACTCGTCGCCCATCGGGTCCAGGCCGCGCAGGGGCATGGTTCCGCGCCAGATCGTCAGGTCCTCCGGGGCGAGCTGCTCGGCGCGTGCGAAGTGCGCTTCGGCTTCTGTCGCGCGGCCGCCCCGGTGGAGCCACAGGGCCAGGGCCGCTTCGGTGCGGGCCGACTGCTGGGTGGCCGTGGCGCGGCGGGTGTGCCGGGTGACGTCCTCGTCGGACAGACCGCTGTCGCCGGTGAGGACCCAGCGGTCGAGTGCGGCCAGCGCCGCGCCGGAGTCCAGGCCCGACAGTTCGCGGAACAGGTCGGTCGCGAACTGGGTGTCGTGGGGACGGGCCACCTTCCCCTCTTCGTCGATCCACAGGACGGTCGGGACGTTCAGGACGTCGTAGAGGTCGGACACGACGCCGTCGGTGTCGATCAGTGCGGGGTGGGTCACCGCGGCCTCGGCGATCCACGGCGCGGCGTCGGCGACGCGGCGGTCCACGGCGACGCTGAGGACGCTGAATCCGTGCTCGGCGAGTGCGACGTGGCGGCGCTCCCATTCGGGGAGGTCGTAGCGGCAGCCGCACCACGAGCCCCAGAAGACCAGGGCGACCTTGCGGCCGCGAAGGTCGCTCAGCGCGTGCGGCACACCGTTGACGTCGGGGAGGGTGAAGTCGGGGGCGGTGGCGCCGGCGAGGGCCTGTGAGCGTTCCTGCGCGGAGACTCCGAGGGCGATCACCCCACTGTCGGTCGCCACCGGGCGGTCGAGGATCTCGGCGAACGCCACCGGGTCGAGCAGACCGTGGTGTTCGGCCCGGGCGGCGGCGGAGGCGGGTACGCACAGGTCGCCGCGGCACCATCCGTGCGGCTTGCGGGCCCAGCCGAGGGCCTCTTCGACCGCCTCGGGGGCCAGGAGGAAACGGCCCGACGGGCCCGTCTGTGCGGCTACGACGGTTTCCCTGCCGTCGTCCAGGATCGTGACGTGCGCGCTGTCCATGACAACCCCCGCTACCCTCGCGAAAAAACCTCGTGATGGGAAAATAACATCGTTATCGCCTGCACGGCAAGGCCATCGGGGCGGCGGCTCGGGGGCTTCCGTACGCTGGCGGCATGCGTACGCGTCCCACTTTGAGCTGGACCCCGACCGCGGATCTGCCTCCCGGCACCACGGACCCGGGGCCGGTCGCCGACGCGCTGCGGGCCGGCGGGGTGCTGGTGCTCAGCGGGGCCGGGATGTCCACGGAGTCGGGCATCCCCGACTACCGGGGTGAGCGCGGCAGCCTGCGCAGGCACACGCCCATGACCTACCAGGAGTTCACGGCCAGCGCTCAGGCCCGGCGCCGGTACTGGGCGCGCGGCCACCTCGGCTGGCGCACGTTCGGGCGCGCCGCGCCCAACGCCGGACACCGGGCCGTCGCGGCCTTCGGGCGAGCCGGGATCCTCGCGGGCGTGATCACCCAGAACGTCGACGGATTGCACCAGGCCGCCGGCAGCGAGGGGGTGGTGGAACTCCACGGAAGCCTGAACCGGATCGTCTGCCTCTCCTGTGGCGCCCTCAGCACCCGGCAGGAACTCGCCCGGCGAATGGAGGAGGCCAACACGGGCTTCGAGCCGACGCCCGCCGCACTGAACCCGGACGGCGACGCCGACCTCACCGACGACCAGGTCCGCGACTTCCGCCCGGCGCCCTGCGCGGCGTGCGGCGGCATCCTCAAACCGGACGTGGTGTTCTTCGGCGAGAGCGTGCCGCCGGAGCGGGTCGGCCACTGCCGCGAACTGGTCGACGCGGCCACCTCGCTGCTGGTCCTGGGCTCCTCGCTGACGGTGATGTCCGGGCTCCGGTTCGTCCGTCAGGCGGCCCGGGCCGGGAAGCCCGTACTGATCGTCAACCGGGACCCGACCCGCGGCGACCGCCACGCCGTCACCCGGGTCGCACTCCCGCTGGGAACGACCCTCACCGCCCTGGCCGACGGACTGGGCGTCCCCCTCGACGACCAGGCCGCGCACCCCTGAGGGGGACCGTTCGCCCACATGTGCCCGTGGAGGCGGGGGCGCGCCTCGACCTAGAGTTACGCGCTGTCCGTCACGGGTCGGGCAAGTCCGCGGCGGTGGTGGGTGGTTCGGTTCCGCGACGAGGGAGGCCGGTCATGGCCAGCGCGTTTCAGGAGCGAAAGCTCAGGGGGATCTTCACCGCGTTCGACGCGGACGGCGACGGCTACCTGCGCGAGGAGGACTTCGCGGCACTCGTCGACCGCTGGAGCAGGCTCCCCGGAGTGGGCCCCGGGACGGAGCTGCGCGTACGCATGGAGGCGCTGCTGATGGGCTGGTGGGCGGCCCTGCTCGAAGCGGGGGACGCGAACGGGGACGGTGCGGTCGACATGGGTGAGCTGCTCTCCCTCGTCGACAGGCTGCCCGCGATGGTCGCGGAGGTCACCGCGACCGCCGACACCGTGTTCGCGGCCGTGGATTCCAACGGCGACGGCCGGATCTCGCCGGAGGAACACCACCGGCTCGTCGAGACCTGGAACGGGCAGCCCGTGGACATGACGGGCATCTTCGAACTGCTCGACCTGAACGGCGACGGGCACCTCAGCCGCGAGGAATTCGCCCTGCTGTGGCAGCAGTTCTGGATGAGCGACGACCCGGCGGAACCGGGCAACTGGCTCTGCGGCCGGTTCCCCGACTAGGCCGGCTCTTTCGGAGCCGGCCGGGGCAAGCGCGTCAGGCCAGCGGGCCGAGCACCTCCTGGGATTCGATGAGTCCCTGGTCGCTCGGAGGCTTCCCGTCGCCGAAGACGCGTACCGCCTGGCGCGCCCTGAACTCGGCGTGCGCCTCGGCGGGCTTCACGTAGCCGTGCCGGGTGCGGGCCTGTTCGGGGGTGAGGACCTCCTGGGTGCGGGGAGGGACGCCGAGCTTGATGGGCGCGACCACCTTGACCGTGGAGGGGGAGAGCATCCCCAGTAGGAACAGCTCGACCCTGGGGCTGAGGTGGGCGAGCGCGAAGGACGTCCGCATGACCGGGACGACGAGCACGTCCAGGAGGCGCGACTGCCGGATCTGCGCCATCTCCCGCATCCAGCGCGGCATGGTGGCGATGGTGGCGATCCGTTGCGTCCGCGCCACGACCATCCGGGCGGGCTTCATCCACCACGGGGTCGGCGGGAGGACGAGGTTGGTGTCGAGTAGGTGGTTCATGGCCTGCCGCGCGATCGGACTGGCCTCCAGCTGCGGGCGCATGCGCTCGAAGTACGCCCGGATGCCCGCGCGGTCCCGCGGGACGTCGTCGGGCGAGCAGGTCTGGAGCTCCGCGGCGAGGGCGCAGGACTCCCAGTACTCCTTCTCCTCCTCGGCGGTGAGCTTGCCGGGCCCGTACTTCTCGTAGGCGTAGAGGATGGAGTGCCAGCCGGTGAGCTGTATCCACAACTGCGAGGCGGGGTCGTTGGCGTCGTAGGTGCCCTCTCCGTACGGCAGGTGGCCGATGGCCTTCGAGTGGACCTTCACCAGGATGTCCGCCGCCTTGCACACCTGGTCCGAGCCGGCGAAGGCCACCATGGCGAAGTAGCGCAGCGTGCGGTCGTAGCGGGTGCGGGTGCGTTCGTAGATGCCCTGGGTGCCGTGGACCGCGGCCACCAGGGGCGGGTCGAGCTCCTCCACGACGACGGAGCGCTGGAAGCCCACCGTGGACGCCGTCGGATAGCTCCACACCTTCCAGACCACCGATCCGGGACCGAAGAACCCGTAGTCCGTGTGCGGTTCGACCTCTTTGCCGTGTCGTCGGGCCATCAGGCCGCTCCCTCGTGTTCCTGGCAGCGGGTGCGTACCGCTCCCCCCAATAAGACAGGACTGTCTTAAATTAAGACACGACTGTCGTAAGATGCCAAGGTGTCGACACCGACGTCTCCCACCGACAGGCCGCGCAGGCGGCGCCCCTACGCTCCGCGCGTCCCGATCGCCGAGCGCCGTGAGCAACTGCTCGACGCGGCCCTCGCCGTGATCGTGAGCGACGGCTACGGCCGGGTGTCGATCGACGCGATCGCCAAGCGGGCGCAGGTCGCCCGCTCCGTGGTCTACGGGGCCTTCGACGATCTCGACGACCTGCTGCTCACCCTCCTCGACCGGCAGCAGGAGCGCGCGTTCACCCGCCTGCTCGCGAGCGTTCCCGACGCCCTGCGCACCCGCGACCCGGTCGACTTCGCCTGCGAGGCGGTACACCGGATGGCGGCCATGCTGCGGGAGGACCCGGACACCTGGCGCCTGATCCTGCTGACCCCGGCGACCACTCCCCCGGCCGTCCACGCGCGCATCGAGGCGGACCGGGAGCGGTTCCGGCGCCGGGTCGCCGCATGGATCGAGTCCGCTCCGGCCACGGCAGGGCCCGCACCGGACCCCGAGGTCCTCGCCCACGCCCTGGTCGCCTCCGCGGAACACTTCGCGCGCCTCTCGCTGACCTCCGCCGAAGCGATCGACGCCACCCGGCTCGCCGGCCAACTGCGGCTCCTGCTCGGCGGCATCTGGTCCTAGCCGGGGGCTCGGAGCGACGCGGTACCGGCCCTGCCGCCACGCCCGGTGCTCCGGTCCACGCCGGATCGGGCGCATCCGCCCCATACTGGGCGGGCGCGGGAACCTGGCCGCGCGATCCGCCCGACCGCCCCGGGACCAGGCCCACAGCCCGCCCCACCCCGTGTGCCGGGGGTGCTCGACCCGTCGGGAGCAGGAGTCGACTCCGCAACTGCGGCCCTTGCCTGAAGGACCGCCTCCGCCCCGCAGGCGCTACGTCGTCGCGGCCGTCGGCTGCGCCGCGGGGATGGTCAGTCTGGACCAGACCGTCGTCGCGGTCGCCCTCGATCCGATGGCGCGCAGCCTCCGGCTCACCACCTTCATGATGCACGGCGTGGTGCTCGTCTACGTCCTCGCACTGGCCGCGTTCGTACCGGTCGGAGGCATGCTGGCCCGCAGGATCGGCCGGCTGACCACCTTCCGGGCCGGCACCGCCGTCTTCGCCCTCGCGTCGGGGCTCTGCGCGCTCGCCCCGCCGGGCGACGCCGCCGAGCCGTACCTGGTCGCGGTGCGGGCCGTACAGGGCGTCGGTGGCGCGCTGATGATGCCGGTGGCCACGTCCGTGATCACGGACGTGTACGAGGAACGGGCCCGGGGCAGGGCCCTGGCCGTGTACGCCGGTCTGGCACAGCTCTTCCTCGTCCTCGGCCCGATCGTGGGCGCGGTGCTCACCCAACTCCTCGGCTGGCGCTCCGTCTTCCTCGTCAACCTGCCCGTCGGCGCCGCGTGCCTGTGGATGATCGCCCGGGCGCGGCTGAGCAACCGGCCGGGCGGCGGCTCGCTGTCCGTGGTGCAGCCCCTCGTGGTGATCTTCTCCCTCGTGGTGCTCATCCTCGGGCTCTACCAGTGCGGTGTCTGGGGCTTCACCGACGTCAGAACGCTCACCGCGCTCACGATCGGCGCCGGGGCGATGGTCGTGGCGGTGCGGCTCATCCTGATGTCCCGCCGGCCCCTTCTCGATCTGCGGCTCCTGTGCATCCGCCCGTACGCCGTGGCCGTGGCGCTCACCTTCCTGGTGCAGGGACCCCAGCTGATCCTGCTGGTGCACGGCACGGTGTACCTGCGCCAGAACATGGGCTTCTCGCTCCTCGCCACCGGGACCGCCCTGCTTCCCCTGGTCGCGGCCTCCGCGGCGGGAACCTTCCTCTCCGGGTACCTGCTGGACCGCTGCCGCTCGGTCCGGGTGCCCGTCCTGCTCGGCCTGACGGCGGCCACCGTCGGCGCGGTGGCCTGGACGGCCGTCCTGCCGTCGCACGCGTACCCGTGGCAGGTCCCCGCGATGCTCCTCGCGGGCGTCGGGATGGGCCTGCCGGTCCCCGCCCTGAGCGCCGAACTCATGCGCGTGGTTCCCCCGGACAAGAGGGCGGACGCCTCCGTCCTGCGCCAGAGCATCCGGCAACTGGGCGGAGCGGTCGGGCTCGCGGCGGCGGGGGCCGTCGCGCTGGCAGCGAACGAGAACTCCGCAGACGAGGCGGGCGTCATCACCGTCGCCGCGACCTCGGCGGCCTTCGTGGTCGCGAGCTGTCTCCTGGCCCTCACCCTGCCGCTGGCGGCCGCCACCCTGCCGCGCAGGGCGGCCCGTACGGGCGGGCACGGGAAGGCGGCCAGGCGGCCCGGCCCGCCTTCCCCGTAGCGGCGCAACCAGCCGGCACGGCAGCTCCTTCAGCGCAGCCAGACCGCGGTGTCCCGGGGCAGTGCGCCGTTCTCCACGAGGCCGCTCGCGATCAGGACCTCGGTGTGCTCCGGCAGCGGAACCGGGCTGTCCGAGAGGTTCACCAGGCAGCGCACGGAGGACCCGGCCGCGGTGCGGGCGAAGGCGAGCACGCCCGGCCGGGCGGGCAGCCAGGTGAATCCTCCGTCGAGCAGGGCCGGCCGGGCGGACCGCAGCGCCAGTGCCCGGCGGTAGAAGCCGAGCATCGAGTCCGGGTCCGCGCTCTGCTCGCGCACGCTCCGGGCGGCCCATTCGGCCGGCCGGGGCAGCCAGCTCCGCGCGTCCGGTGCCTCGTCTCCCCACGGGAGGGGTACCCGGCAGCCGTCCCGGCCGAGGTCCTCGCCTCCGGTCTGGAAGAACGTCGGGTCCTGGCGGAGCGCCGGCGGGATGTCCTCGATCTCCTCGAGGCCCAGCTCGTCGCCCTGGTAGACGTAGACGCAGCCGGGCAGGGCCATGGTCAGCAGGGCCGCGGCCCGGGCCCGGCGCCGCCCGAGGCCCAGGTCGGCGGGGACGCCGTGTACGCGGCGGCCGTCGAGCGCGTACGAGGTGTCGGGGCGCCCGTAGCGGGTGACGTGGCGGGTGGTGTCGTGGTTCGAGAGGACCCAGGTGGCGGCGGCGCCGACCGGGGCGTGCTCGGCGAGTGTGGAATCGATGACCGTGCGCAACGCGGTCGCGTCCCACGGGCTTTGGAGGAAGGGGAAGTTGAACGCCGTGTGCAGTTCGTCGGGGCGCAGGTATCGGGCGAAGCGCTCCGGGTCGGAGGTCCACACCTCGCCCACGAAGACCGGTTCGTGGGCGTAGGCGTCGAGGACCTTGTGCCAGGCGCGGTAGATGTCGTGGACGCCGTCCTGGTCGGCCCAAGGGCTGGGACCGTCCTCGTGGTCGGGCAGCTCCGGGTCCTTGACCAGGTTGTCGGCGACGTCGATGCGGAAGCCGTCCACGCCCCGGTCGAGCCAGAACCGCAGGATCGACTCGAACTCCGCGCGGACCTCGGGGTTTTCCCAGTTGAAGTCGGGCTGTTCGGGAGCGAACCGGTGCAAGTACCACTCGCCGGGCGTGCCGTCGGCCTCGGTCACCTGCCGCCAGCCGGGGCCGCCGAAGACGGACTGCCAGTTGTTGGGCGGCAGTTCGCCGTGCTCGCCGCGACCGGGGCGGAACCAGAAGCGCGCGCGTTCGGACGAGCCGGGGCCGGCCTCGACGGCCGCGCGGAACCAGGGGTGCTGGTCCGAGCAGTGGTTGGGAACGATGTCGACGATGACCCGGATGCCCACGTCGTGTGCCTCGGACAGCAGTGCCTCGGCCTCTGCCAGGGTGCCGAACATCGGGTCGATGTCCCGGTAGTCGGCAATGTCGTATCCGCCGTCGGCCATCGGGGACGGGTACCACGGACTGATCCACACCGCGTCCACGCCGAGCCGTCGCAGGTACGGAAGGCGCGCACGGATCCCGGCCAGGTCACCGATCCCGTCGCCGTTGCCGTCCGCGAAACTGCGCGGATAGATCTGGTAGATCGCGGCACTACGCCACCAGGCGGAGGGTGCTGGGGAACGGGTTTCGGTAGCCACGCGGAAGGCCTCGGGGGTCGCCATGCGGCGAATCTAGGGAGGGCCCCTCGACGACGTCAACGGTGTGCCGGAATCTCATGAAAGCAATCGATCGATGTGGGGGAAACCGTACGGGGAAACGCGCGGGAAAAGGTACGGGGATCCGCGAGGCCGGTCGGGGTCGGTGGGGCCTACGCCGTCGTCAGGGCCGGAGCGGTCCGCGAGCGGAAAGTACGACGGTAGGCGTCCGGCGGGACGCCCACCGTGCGGGCGAAGTGGCGGCGCAGGGTGGTGGAGGTGCCCATGCCGGTGGCCGTCGCGATGCTGTCGACGGTGTCGTCGGTGGTCTCCAGCAATTCCTGCGCGCGGCGGATGCGCTGGGTGAGCAGCCACTGCAACGGGGTGGTGCCGGTCACCGACTTGAAGTGGCGGCCCAGGTGGCGCGAGCTCATCCGGGCCCGGCGGGCCAGGTCCTCCACGGTGAGCGGCTCGTCGAGGCGTTGCAGCGCCCAGGGGAAGAGGTCAGCGAGCGGGTGGTTGCCCGGGGCGGGCACGGGGGTGGTGACGAACTGGGCCTGGCCGCCGTCGCGGTGCGGCGGTACGACCAGGCGGCGGGCGATCTTGTTGGCGACGGCGGAGCCGTGGTCGAGGCGCACCAGGTGCAGGCACAGGTCCATGGCGGCGGCCTTGCCGGCGGAGGTCAGCACGCTGCCGTTGTCCACGTAGAGGACATCGGGGTCCACGGTGACGAGGGGGTGGCGCCTGGCCAGTTCTTCGGTGTGCGCCCAGTGCGTGGTCGCGCGTTTGCCGTCCAGCAGGCCGGCGGCGGCCAGGACGAAGGCGCCCGTACACAGGGAGGCCACGCGCGCACCGGCCCGGTGGGCTGCGCGTACCGCGTCGACCAACTCGGCCGGCGGGTCCCGGTCGACGTCGGCCCAGCCGGGGACGATCACGGTGTCCGCTCGCGCGAGGTGGTCGAGTCCGTGGTCGGGTTCCAGGCTGAAGCGGTCGATCCGTACGGCGCCCGGTCCGCAGAGCGAGAAGTCGTACCAGGGGTCCACGAGGTGGGTCAGGTCGGAGCCGAAGACCTCGCAGGCCAGGGACAGCTCGAAGTGCAGCATGCCGTCGGTGACGGCCAGCGCGACGGTGGTCATGTCCGGAAGTGTACGGGTCATGTCGTTCCGGACAGTGGTGTGCGGGCGGAGTTCCGCGACAGGATGTTCACGACAGAGCGCGGCGGGCCTCGAGGGCCTGCGGCGGGTCATCCGGGTACGGGCGATTGACGGGGAGCGGGACCATGGGATCAGGCCAGATGGTGACGGTGTTCGGGGCGTACGGGCACACCGGGCGGTTCGTGGTGGCGGAGCTGGTGGAGCGCGGGTTCGTGCCGGTGCTCTCCGGCCGCGACGGCGAGAAGCTGAAGGCGCTGGCCTACGAGACCGGTCTGGAGGCCCGGCCTGCGACGGTGGGCGACCCCGATGCGCTGGACCGCGCGCTGGCCGGCGCGGCTGCCGTGATCAACGCCGCGGGGCCCTTCGCCTCGACGACCGGCCCCGTGATCGAGGCGGCCCTGCGGGCCGGGATCCCGTACCTGGACGTGGCCGCCGAGCTCGAGGCCAACATCGACACCTTCGCGCACTTCGCCGACCGGGCGCGGGAGGCCGGGGCGGTGATCGTGCCGGCGATGGCCTTCTTCGGCGGCCTGGGCGACCTGCTGGCCACCGCGGCGATGGGCGACTGGACCGAGGCCGAGGAGGCGCACATCGCGTACGCCCTGAGCAGCTGGCACCCCACCGCCGGGACCCGGCTTTCGGGCGCGGTCTCGCGGGAGCGGCGCGGCGAGCGGCGCATGCGCTACGCGGGCGGGCAGTGGGAGTACCGCACCGACGCCGCGCCGACCCTGGAGTGGCGGTTCCCCGAGCCGATGGGGCCCCGGCAGGTGATCGGGGAGTTCACGATGGCCGACGTGGTGACCGTGCCCAGCCACCTGTCGATCCCGGACGTGACCACCTACATGACGGTCGAGGCGGTCCGCGACATCGCGGCCCCCGGCACCCCGGCGCCGGCCGCGACCGACGACAGCGGACGGTCCGACCAGACCTTCCTCGTCGACGCGGTCGTCCGCTCGGGCGGCGCCGAACGCCGCGCCGTGGCCCGCGGGCAGGACATCTACGCCGTCACGGCCCCCCTCGTCGTCGAGGCCCTGGACCGGGTCCTGACCGGGCGCACCCGCACGGTCGGCGTCGCCTCCGCGGGCGAGATCTTCGACGCGCCCGACTTCCTGCGCGCGCTGTCCCCTCACATCACCTTGGAGCTGCTTCCGTAGGGGGCAACGCCCTGCCTGCACGGTTGAGAGGAGCCCTTGATGACCACACCGCGGGACTTGTTGATCATTGCCATGGACCCGGAGTCCGGTCGGGCCGTCGAACAGGGTGACCTGTCGCTCGCGCTCGCGGGGGCCGAGGTGGTCGATCTCCTCGCCGCCCGGGCCATCGTGCTGGACGGCGAGCACATCGTGCCCGGCGAGCGGGCGGCGCTGGGTGATCCCCTGCTGGACGCGGCAGTGGCGTCGCTCGTCCGGGAGGAGCCCTACGAGTCCGTCGCCGACTGGCTGTGGCGCAGGGGGCTCGGGCTGTCCGCGAGCTATCAGGCCGCGCTCGAGGAGGAAGGACAGCTCGTACGCCGACGCCGGCGCGGGTTCTCCCTCCGGGCCGGTGAGCTGGTGCCGGCCGATTCGGCTGCCCGGCGGCAGGCCGAGGAGCGGTGGCGGTCGAAGGAACCCGTGCTCGTGCTCCTGGCGGAGGCGCTCGGGGGCGGCGGCGACCGGGCCGCAGGCGCTCGGGACGTGGCCGACGACACCGTCGCGACGGTCCTGGCCGCCGTCAACGACGCATTGGTGGAGCTGGCGGGCGTACGCCAACGCCGGGCCATCGAGAATGCGGCCTTCGACAACATCTGGCGCGGCAGCGGCGGTTGAGGACGGAGCCCCGGCATCGGACCGTACCGGGGCGGGCCGGGGGCGCGGTTCGCCGGGGGCCGGGCGCGGCTCAGGGAGACGCCGGCGGGGCGCCGTCGACGGCCCACCACCATGCGATCGATGCGATCGGCGGGGGTGTGAGGGGGGTGTCGTCCGGTGGGCCGCAAGCGGCTCCGGCTCCTCGGGGCTGGTGGCGATCGCCGTCCGGTTGCTCGGGGTGGTAGCGGGAGGTCGCCGCGCACCAGTCCCGTACGCCGCAGACGTACTGGGTGAGCGCGTCCAGATACCGCTGGATCCGCGGGTCTGCCGTGGCCTTCGCGGTCTGCTCCCCCAGGTGCAGGAACCGGCGCGTGATCGAGTCCCGGAGCGCGGAGGCGGCTTGCGGGCCCTGCCCGGGTCCAGGTCTGTGCGGGCCTTCCAGGACGGCGATCAAGTTGCCGCTGCGGCTGCCGCGTTGGCTCTCCTTCGCGAAGGAGTGGATGTCGGTGTCGACCACGACGATCCCCGCCGCCATCTCGGTCAGCGCGCGGATCCGCGGGTCCTCCCACAGCGGGGCGGGCAGCCCGGCACCGACCGCGTCCAGGATCACGGGTACGGCCAGGGCCGCTCCGGAGTGCAGGCGGGTGAGCAGGTAGTCGCTCACCTCCTGCGGACTTCCCGGCGCCGTCGGGGCAGCGCCGGTGGCTGCCTCGGCAAGGAAGTAGCCGCGCATCGCGTCGACCCACCTCCTGACCTGAACCGGGGTCGCGATCGCATCCAGGCGCAGCCGGATGTCGCGCAGGGCCAGGCCGAAGGGGTCTTCGCCGAGGGGAACCCCGGGGGCCTCGATCGTCCGCTGGAGGCGGGTGACCATCCTGAGCATCTGCGTCGGGGTGAGACTCGGAAGGTCCTCGTCGCAGTGGTCGTCGAAGGCGAACACCCACACGGCGAGGTCGCTGAGCAACTGGGCCGCGAACGGGTCGGCGTACGGTGCGATCCTCACCGCGATCCGGTTCAGCCCCGCGCTCATCCGCGCGCTGCGCTCCGGCCCCCCGCCCAGGCCGAACCGGGTCATGAACTCCGCTGAGCGTGCGTCGAAATCCGCCCCGCCCGGGCAAGGGGCTTTCCGAAGGGTCAGGGGTTCCGGCGGGGCGTGCCCGCCACGGCCCTCGGTGTGGTCGGCTTCGTGCGTCCGCGTTCCTGGCATGCGTCGTGCTCCTGGGTGGCGGTATCTCGCGGAATGGGCGCTCGGTCGCGGCCCATCTCATTGAACGCAGAACGTTTTCTGGGCCACAACGGGCAACCGGGAGCACGCGTGGGGCGCCAGGAGCGCGACACGCGCCGCCGGGCCCGCCTGCCGCCCGCCCCGCCGGAGGCTCCGCACGCGGGGCCCCACGAGCGAGCGGCAGAGCACGGGGGCCGGAACGTGCCTACGCTGGAAGGGTTCACTGAGAGGTGAGGCCATGGCAACGAAACACGGAGCCGCGAAACACGGAGCCGCCCTCCGCTCAAGGCGTCGGATGCCCGTAGTCGCCACCGTTGTCGCCGCCGTTGCCGCCACGTGTCTGGTTGCCGCCGGCCCGCAGGACGGGTCCTGCCGGACGGCTCCGCCGGACAGCTTCTGGCACGCTCCCGTGGACACGCTTCCCGTGCACCCCGACTCGGCCCGGTACGTCGCCTCGATCGGCGCTGCTGAGCCCCTGCACCCGGACTTCGGGGCGGGGCTCGTCGACGGTCAGCCCTTCGGCATTCCCATCACCGTCTCGGACACGACGGTGCCGGAATCCAAGGTCTCGCTGGACATCGCCGAGGAGAGCGACACGTCCGGGTACCGGATCCCGCAGAACGCCGCGATCGAGAACGGTCCGGCGAGCACCGGGGACCGCCACGTCGTCGTCTGGGACCGCGCCCTGTGCAAGTCCTACGAGCTCTGGAACGCAACGCAGCAGGGCGACAACGCCTGGCACGCCGGCTCGGGCGCGGTCTTCGACCTGCGCAGCCACGAACTGCGGCCCGCCGACTGGACCTCGGCCGATGCCGCCGGCCTCGCCATCCTGCCGGGGCTGGTCCGCTACGACGAGGCCGCGGGCGGACTGGTCGACCACGCGATCCGGATGACCGTGCCCCGCACGGATCAGAGCTACGTCTGGCCGGCAAGGCACCAGGCGGGTGCCGCGGCGGACGACTCGCTGCCGCCCATGGGACTGCGGCTGCGGCTCAAGAGCTCGGTGGACACCTCGGCCCTGGGCCCTCAGGCCCTGGCCGTCGCCGAGGCGCTCAAGAAGTACGGGGCCATCGTCGCCGACAACGGGTCGGCCTGGTACCTCACCGGCGAGGAGAACCCCGGCTGGGACAATGACCAGCTCAACGCGCTCAAGGGCTTCAAGGGTTCGGACTTCGAGGCGGTCGACGCGTCAGGACTCCAACAGTCCCCGGACTCCGGAGCCGTGGCACCCCGCTGACGGCACACGGCAGACGTGAGACCGCAGACCGCAGACCGCAGACCGCAGGGAGGAACGCTCCTCATGCGTCGCGCAGAAGCGTCCACCGCGGCGCGGAAAGGTGCCTTCATCGCGGTCGCCGTGGCCCTGTTCTGCATCCAGCTCGACTTCTTCGCGCTCAACCTCGCCATCCCCGGTATCGCGGCGGAGCTCGGCGTCACGGTGTCGGCGGCGCAGTGGACCTTGTCCGCGTACATGCTCGCCATCGGCTGCTTCTTCATCATCGGCGGCCGGGTGGGCGACGTCTTCGGCCGGCGGGGCACGCTGCTGGCCGGCACCGCCGTGTTCACTGCGGGAACCGTGGGCTGCGCGCTGGCTCCCGGCCTCGGTCCGTTGGTCGTGGCCCGGATCGCCCAGGGGGTGGGCGCGGCGTTCGTCTTCCCGGTGGCCGTGTCGGTGATCACCAACACCTTTCCCGAGGAGTCCCGCGCCAAGGCCTTGGGCGGCGTGTTCGGCGTCGCCAACATCGGGACCGCGATCGGTCCCTTCGTGGGCGGCGGGTTCACCGAGGGGCCCGGCTGGCGCTGGATCTTCTGGCTGATGGCGCCGCTGAGCCTGCTCTCGCTGCTCACCGCTCTCGTATACGTCCCGGACTCGCGCGATACGGCGGCGCCGCGCGAGCTGGATGTGCTCGGCTGCGCCCTGATCGTCGGTGCGCTGACCGCCCTCACCCTGACCGTGGAGCGTGGAGACGCCTGGGGGTGGAGCAGCGCCCGCGTCTTCCTCGGCTTCGCGGTGGCGGTGGTGAGCGGCGGGCTGTTCCTGGTGCGGGAGCGGCTGGCCCGGCACCCGCTGATCGATCTGGGGCTGTTCCGCGACATCCCGTACGTCCTGGTCACCGGGATGGGCACGCTCACGAACATGGGCTACGGAGTCACCGTCTTCCTCGCCACCCTCTACCTCCAGGGCGTACGGGGGCTCTCGCCGCTCCTGGCCGGCACCGTCTTCCTGGCCCCGGCCCTTCTCGTGGCGCTCAGCGGGCCGCTGGGGGCACGGCTGGGCCGGCACATGCGGCCGACCACGGTGATGGCACTGGCGGGGATCGGCGCGGGCTCGGGGATGTACGCGCTGACCCAGGTCACCGCCTGGTGGCTGTACGTACCGGTGTTCGCGTGGTGCGGCCTGGGCCTCGGACTGGGCTGGACCTACGCCAGCGTGGCGACGCAGCAGCTCGTCCCTCCGGCCAGGGCCGGGGAGGCATCGGGGGTGCTCCTGACGTTCCTGGTCACGGGAGGCGCGATCGCGCTGGCCGGGACGGCCGCGGGGATCTCGGCGATGACGCCGCAGCGCTCCCCCGAGGAGGCCTACGACGTGATCCTGCGGCTGGGCGGTGTGGCCGTCCTCGCCACGGCGCTGCTCGTCATGGCCGTACGCCATCGGGTCCATGCGCGGGGCCGGACCCGCTGACGCCCGCGGGGGCGGCGGACGTCGCCGTCCGACCGCCCCCGCTCGCCGGCCGGGGCCGGAGGTTCTTGCTAGGCGCCGAGGTGGGCACCCTTGACCCACTCCGCCTCGCCTTCCTTCGCGCAGGAGGAGGTGTAGACGGGGCCGAAGGCCGCCGGGACGGCGGCCGCGGACGAGCAGTTGGACGAGAAGGCCTTGTGGCCGCCCGAGAAGTAGTCGATGTCGACACCGTCGTTGGCGAGGGCTGCGCCGGCGCCGCCCAGCAGGATGCCGGCGGCGAGGACGGAGGCGGTGACGGCAGAGCGAATACGCATTGGTTCCCCTAAGGACTCAAGGATCTGGTGACGCTCCCATGCGCGGATGCGTCAGCCGATTCAACGCCCGGCGGAGCCGACAGGAACGACCGTTCACTCGAACGCCACTGGCGAAACGTTTCGACACGTCACACGGCCCGTCCCGCGGCCCCGTTCGGGCCATGGCGGGGACCCGTCGTCCGGGCTTGGAGCCATGATCGATTGTCAGTGGCGGATGAGACGGTAGGAGCATCCAGTCGGAAACGAGGGGGAGCTTCCATGTCCGGAAACCAGAACTACATCAACCACGTTGCTCTTGTGTTGGACGCCAGTTCGTCCATGTCCCACCTGAGCCGCAAGGTCGTCGAGGTTGCCGACCAGCAGATCGCGTACCTGGCCCGCCGGTCCGGTGAACTGGACCAGGAGACCCGTGTCACGGTGTACGTCTTCGCGGACAAGGTGGAGTGCGTCGTCTACGACAAGGACGTGCTGCGGATGCCGTCGCTGAAGCAGCTGTACCGCACCGGTGGAATGACGGCGCTGCTCGCGGCCTCGCTGAAATCGCAGCGCGAGCTGGCGCAGACGGCTCAGCTGTACGGCGACCACAGCTTCCTGACGTTCGTGCTGACCGACGGGCAGGAGAACGCGAGCCACCGCTGCCCGGACTCCCCTGCCCGGAATCCGCGTGAACTGGTGAAGGCCGTGGCCGAGATGATCGAGACGCAGGAGGACAACTGGACGCTGGCCGTCCTCGTGCCGGACCAGATGGGCAAGCGCGAAGCCATGCAGTGCGGGTTCCCCAAGGAGAACATCGCCATCTGGGACGCCACGAGCACGCAGGGTCTGGAGGAGGCCGGGCAGGTCATCAAGGACGCCACCGAGAAGTTCATGGTGGGCCGGGCGAAGGGCATCCGGGGATCGCGGGCGGTCTTCTCCACGGGCGCGGAGGTGGTCAACAAGGACACCATCAAGGCGGCCGGTCTCACTCCGGCGGATCCCTCCGCGTACCAGCTGATCCCGGTGGCCCGCGATGCGGCGATCCGGGAATGGGTCGTCGAATCCGGGCACACCTACCGCACCGGCAGGGCGTTCTACCAGTTGAGCAAGCCGGAGAAGATCCAGGCGAAGAAGCAGATCGCGGTGCTGGAGAAGAAGACGGACCGGGTGTACACGGGGCCGGAGGCCCGGGCCCTGCTCGGACTGCCGGCCGTGGAGGCGCGGGTCAAGCCGGACCACAACGACGAGTTCACGATCTTCGTCCAGAGCACCAGCGTCAACCGCAAGCTCGTAACGAACACCCGGCTGCTGCTGATGGTCTGAGCCCTCCGCCCCGCCCGGGTAGTCGCCCCGGAGTCCGGCCCGAAGGCCGGGCGCCGGGGGCCGGGGCCCGGATGGCGGGGCGAAGGGGGGCGAGGGAGGCTTGAGGTATGCGATGGCGTGTGCCAGGTGCGGCCGTGGCCGTGGTGGCCGCCGTTCTCCTGGTGTCCGCTGCGCCGCCGCCCGGCGGCGATGACACCGAGCAGCGGGTGGACATCGGCGGCGGGCGGAGCCTGTACCTCCACTGCTCGGGCTCGGGCAGCCCGACCGTCGTGCTGCTCGCCGGGCTGCACGAGTCCTCCGACTCGTGGTCCCTGACCGACACCACCCCGCCCGTGCCGAAGGCCCCGGCGGTGCTGCCGGGTGTCGCCGCGTTCACCCGGGTGTGCACCTACGACCGGCCGGGGACCATCCGCTACACGCAGCCGCCGAAGCTCACCGACCGCAGCACGCCCGTACGGGGCACCCGGGCGCTGCCCGCCATGGTCCAAGACCTGGACCGGGTACTGACCGCCGGGCACATGCCCGGTCCGTACCTGCTGGTGGGGCACTCCTTCGGCGGGATGCTCGCGCTGCGCTACGCGCAGGAGCATCCGGAGCGGACGCGCGGGCTCGTCCTGGTCGATGCGCTGGGGCCGGCGCTGAAGCCCGCGATGGGGGCGGATTGGGCGGCGTACGTGGAAGCGCTGCGCAATCCCGGTACGCCCTTCGACGCCGATCCGGAGTTCGAGCAGGTCGACATCGAGGGCGGGGTCACTGCCCTCGACCGCGGCGGGCCGCTGCCCCCGGTTCCCGTCGCGGTACTCAGCAAGACCGCGCCCTTCGCCGTACCGCCCACGATGTCCAAGGATCTGGTGGCGAAGCTGGAGAAGGCCTGGCCCACGGCGCAACAGGCTCTGGTGGGCCTGCGGCCGCAGACCCCGCACCTACTGGCGACCGGTAGCGACCATTACGTCCAGCTCCACGACCCGGACCTCACGATCGCGGCGGTCCGCCTCGTCGCGGACAGGGCGTCGACGCCGTCGAGGACGGCCTCGCCTTCGCCGTAGCGCCGAGCGCGCCGGAACGACGCGCTCGGCCGGATCTGCCGGCTCAGGCCTGGGTCGGGTCGCCGGGGATCGGGTGCACTTCGACCGGGTCGCTGCCCGGCTTCCCTCCCGGGCCGGGGCAGGCGGACGCCCGTGCGGCGATCTCCAGGGCCCGGTCCTCGCTCTTGACGTCGACCAGCCAGTACCCGGCCAGGATCTGTCCCTCGTAGGCCGGCCCGTCGGTCACCTGCGGCCGCCCGTCGCTTCCGGCCCGTACCGTCTTGACGAGCGAGGGGCCACCGAGGCCCTGCCCGTCCACCCATTCCCCGGCGGCGGTGATGTCGTCGTTGAGGGCGCCCATGTGGGCGAACATGGCCTTCATGTCGTCCTCCGAGTACGACGACATGATGGCGTCCCACTCGGCGGCAGGCACGTTCATCTGGATCATGTACTTCATGTTCCTCACCCTTCCGGGGCGGCTGCTGGGGTTTCTGTCTTCCACAGAGGTAGACAGCCGGTCGCGGCAAAACTCATCGGCGCTCCCAGCACCACATCACGGAAACCTGATGATCGCCCCCAGGGCAGCTCGCGCGAGGGACGGGTGACGCAGGTCAGTCTTCTTCCGCGCCGGCCAGGGCATCGGTGATCAGGCGGGTCGCGAAGTCGGGGTCGCCGGTCATGCGGTTGATGTACTCCGCGAGCAGGAAGGCCGTGGCTTCGAGCGGATTCATCTCCGCCTCGGTCCAGTCCCCGTACTGCTTGCGCCACAGGTTGGGGCTCAGACCGGTGCCCGCGGCAATGACGAGTCCGGCCATGGTGGGGATGGCCTCGGGGCGCACGCTCCTGGGCATCATGCGCATCGTGGCCACGATGTTCGGCACGACGTACTCGATGACGTCTTTGCCGTGCTCCTCGTGGGCCCTGCGCAGCCACATCATGAACATGTAGATGAGCGTGCACGCCCCGTCCAGCAGGTCGTCGGCTTCCTTGGGGCCGAGCGACGAGGCGTACTGGTCGATCAGCGCCTGCTGTTCGGGGTCCACCCCGATCCTGCCGTCGTGAATGCCCTTGAGCCGGGAATCGATCATCAACAGCGCTCCGCCCACATCACCCGCAGGAGCGTGCTCGGGGTCGTACTGCGATGCCACAGGATTCCTCCTCAGGTCGCCACGATGGGCGGCTCGCCTTCCGTCCGCACAGTAGACGGCCCGCAGGACGGCAGCCTCCCGCTTGGCCATCCGTCACACCCAGGTGCACTTCTCGACCCAATATGGGTCCATGGTCGGCGACTTGAGGAGTGGCATGCCGCTCGGGCACTGGCCGAGCGATACCAGCGAGCGGGTGGGGACGAGAGCGTGCACGCCATCCAGCAGGAAGAGGGCCCCGAGGGGGCTCCGCTCCTGATCCTCCGGACGACGCACACCGATGCGGGGAACGCACCCTCAAGGTACATGGGTTCATAAGTTTATCGGTTGCACTTAATTAACCGTTGTGGTCTTCTGGGGAAGTGAGCCTGGTGGCCGCCCCCGCGCTGCTCCCCCGCTTCGCTTCCTCTCGTTCCCCTACGCCCGAAAGGGGTGATCAGTCATGTCCGCGACCGCGTCCCTCCCCTCCGCCGGCCCCGCGGCCGTACCGAAAGACGTGCGCTGGGTGTTGCTCGGCGTCATGCTCGCGATGCTGCTGTCGATGCTGCTGTCGATGCTGGACAACATGGTCGTCAGCACCGCGATGCCCACGATCGTCGGCAACCTGGGCGGCCTGGAGCACATCTCCTGGGTCGTCACCGCCTACACCCTGGTCACGGCCGTCACCACGCCCGTGTGGGGCAAGCTCGGCGACCTCTTCGGCCGTAAGCCCCTGTACCTGGCCTCGATCGCGGTGTTCATCGTCGGGTCCGCCCTCTGCGGGACCTCCGGCTCGATGGGCGAGCTGATCGCCTACCGCGTCGTGCAGGGCATCGGCGCCGGCGGCATCGGCGCGGGCACCTTCGCCCTGATCGGCGCCCTCGTACCGCCGCGCGAGCGCGGCAGTACCAGGGCATGACCGCCTCCGTGATGGCGATCGGCACCATCGGCGGACCGCTCCTGGGCGGCTTCGTCACCGGGCACTTCGACTGGCGCTGGGCCTTCTACATCAACCTGCCCATCGGGCTCGTCGCCCTGGTGTGGCTGTGGCGGAAGCTACAGATCCCCGCCCAGCGCATCCAGGCGAAGATCGACTGGTCGGGCATCACCCTGCTGACCCTCTCCATTACCGCGATCGTCCTGGCCGCCACCTGGGCCGGCAGCACCTACGCCTGGGGATCCTGGCAGATCCTCTTGCTGGGCGCCGCCGCGATCGTGGGCCTGGCCCTGTTCATCCAGGTCGAGAAGCGGGTCAGTGAGCCGCTGCTGCCGCTGAGCGTGTTCACCGGGCACCGCAACTACCCGCTCGCGATGGCCATGATCCTGGCCGCCGGTGTGGTCATGTTCGGCGCGGGCCTCTACCTGCCCCTGTTCCAGCAGACCGTCCAGGGAGCCTCGGCCACCAACTCGGGCCTGCTGATGCTCCCGATGATGATCCCCGTCGTGATCGTCTCCACCATCGCCGGGAAGGTCATGTCCGCCACCGGGAAGTACAAGGTGTTCCCCGTCGTCGGCACCCTCTTCCTCACCGCGGGCATGGGCCTGCTGGCCACCATGGACACCCACACCTCATCCCTGCTGACCAGCCTCTACATGGTCCTCGTCGGCATCGGCCTCGGCTTCACCCTGCACATGGCCGGCACCATCGCCCAGAACAGCGTCTCCCTGCGCGACATGGGCGCGGCCATGAGCTCGGTCAACCTCTTCCGCTCCCTCGGTGGATCCCTCGGCGTCGCCGTCTTCGGCTCGCTGTTCACCCGTGCCGTGCAGCCCCATCTGCCCGCCGGCGCGGAATCGGACCCGAACGCGTTGCGCGATCTGTCCGCCGGAGCCAAGGACGCCTATCTCGGCGCCTTCGCCACGGGCACCAGCCACATCTTCCTGACGGCCGCGATCCTCTGCGCCCTCGCCTTCATCGCCGCTGTCTTCGTCATCGAGGTCCCGCTGAAGAAGGCGGGCCCGCCCGCACCCACCGGGACCACGGAGGTCTCCCGGACCGCCAAGGCCTCGCCCGCCGTCACGGCCGGCTGACACCGCAGTTCTACTCGACACGAACGGAGCACAACCCATGGCCATCGACCCCTCGCCCCGCATCGCGATCATCGGTGCCGGGCCCGGCGGGCTGACCTGCGCCCGCATCCTCCAGCGGCACGGCATCTTCCCCACCGTCTACGAACACGAGACCGAGCCGGGGGCCCGCGACCAGGGCGGCACCCTCGACCTCCATGAGGACAACGGCCAGATCGCCCTGCGCGAAGCCGGACTGCTGGAGGAGTTCTTCCGGCTGTCCCGGCCCGAGGGACAGGAAATGCGTCAGCTGGATCCGGCCGCGACGCTCCTCTTCCACCACACTCCCGAAGAGGGCGAGCACTTCAAACCCGAGATCGACCGCGGCCACCTGCGGGACCTCCTCCTGGGCTCCTTGAAGCCCGGTACCGTCCGATGGGGGCACACGCTCCGGTCCCTCGACGGGCCCCTGGAAGGCCCGCGGCAGCTGCACTTCGCCGACGGCACCACCACCGAGGCTGACCTCGTCATCGGCGCCGACGGCGCCTGGTCCAAGGTCCGCCGCGCCCTCTCGCCGGCCACCCCCCGGTACAGCGGAGTCAGCTTCCTCGAAGCCTGGTTCCACGACGTCGACGACCGGCACGCCGACATCGCCGACATCGTCGGCCGGGGAAGCGCCGCCGCAGCCGACGGCGACCGGGGCCTGTTCGCGCAGCGCAGCAGCGGCGGTCACATCCGCGTGTACGTCATCCAGCGCGTGCCCGCCGACTGGATCACCGCGAGCGGCCTCACCGTCCGGGACACCGCGGGGATCCGCGCCCTGCTGCTGGACCGCTACCGCCACTGGTCACCCCGCCTGCGCCGGCTGCTCACCGACAACGACGGGCTCTACGTCGACCGCCCCATCCACGCCCTGCCCGTCCCTCACGGCTGGGACCACCACCCCGCGGTCACCCTGCTGGGCGACGCCGCCCACCTCATGCCCCCGCTCGGCGTCGGCGTCAATCTCGCCATGCTGGACGCCTGCGAGCTCGCCCTCGCCCTCGTGGACAACGACACCGTCGGCGACGCCGTCCGCGCCTACGAGAAGACCATGCTGCCCCGCTCGCAGCAGATGCAGCAGCTCCTCGACAACGGCGCCGAGGAACTGCTGTCCACGGAACTCCCGGACTTCGCCACGCCCGAAGGCCGCTGACCACCAGGAGTACTCGGCGCCGGCGTCTGCACGCTCAAGTGGGAAGGCCCCCGACCTTCTACCGGGTCGCCCGGAGCACCTCCCTAGGGGTCGAGGGGTCGAAGGTCGTAGAGGTAGGAGCGGTCGTTCTTGAAGCTTCGCCAGACGGTGGCCGGGGGTTCGGGTTCATCAGCGTGGCCGGCGAGGGGATGGGCGGTCACGAGGCCGTCAGCGATCTCGCAGTGCCAGCCGTCGGTCGGCGACCAGACACACCACACGTTCCCGTCCGTTCGGCGATAGGCAGGTCGGCCGTGGTGGTCGCCGTCGCGCTCGAACTGGTAGCAGAGCCCATCGATGTGGCGCACGAAGGTGAAGGATGCAATGGCCGTCATACCTTCGGCACTGTATTCGGCACCGTAGGGGCGGTGGTGCCGGGGCGGTCTCCCAGGGCCTGGTGCTGGTGTGCGCCGGAGGCGGGCGGGAGCTTGGGGGGCGGGGCCGGCCGGCCCGGTTCCACGACCGTGAACTGGCCCATCATGCCCTCGTCCTCGTGGTAGAGGAGGTGGCAGTGGTACATGTACGGGGTGTCCGGGTCTGCGGGGCCCTCGAAGCGCAGGGCTATGCGGACCGTCGCACCGGACGGGATGAAGACGGTGTCCTTCGGTCCGCGCAACGGCGCCGGCGGGGCTGCGCCGTTGATGTCGAGTATGCGGAACTGGACGTCGTGGACGTGGAAGTTGTGCGGCATCCCGTCGTTGTTGCGCAGGGTCCAGGTCTCGGTCGTGCCGCGGGTGACCGTCTCGTCCACGCGGGACATGTCCATCTTCCGGCCGTTGATGCCGGACATCTTGAGCTCGAAGAAGCGGCTGCGTACCGAGTCCTCGCCGGTGGGGAGGGTCGAGGCCGCCAACGCCTGCGGCAGCTCGGCCGACGGTCGAAGGGTGGGGGCCCCGCGCAGCTGCATCACGTCGAAGGAGTCGTCGCCACCCCCGAAGCGCTGGTTCCAGAAGTCCAGGCCGGCGTCCAGGGGGTAGGAACGCAGCACCGTCCGCTCGCCGGGCCGTATCCGTACGACGACCTCCGCGCGCTCCCCGGGCGACAGGCGCAGGCGGTCGGTCGTGTGCGGGGCTTCCAGGAGGCCGCCGTCCGAGGCTATCTGCCGGAACTCGCGGCCGTCGTCGAAGCCGAAGGTGTAGACGCGGGCGGTGGAGGCGTTCAGCAGGCGCAGCCGGACCAGTTCGTCCTGCACGGTGACGTACGGGTCCAGCGTGCCGTTGACCATCGTCCGGTCGCCGAGGAAGCCGACGTTGCGCATCAGCTTGTGGTCGTGGTCGAACTTCGCGCCGTCGAAGGAGACGTCCTGGACCATGACCGGGATGTCGTCTACCCCGTAGGTCCTGGGCAGGGGCAGGGCCGCCGACTGCGGGTCGTCCAGGAGGAACAGGCCCGCGAGGCCGCGCTGCACGTGTGACTCGGTCGCGCCGTGCGGGTGCGGGTGGTACCAGAGGGTCGAGGCCGGCTGCTCGACCGTCCACTCGGGGGCCCAACTGCCGCCCGCCGGCACCATCTGGTGCGGTCCGCCGTCCATCGCGGCGGGCAGGTGCATGCCGTGCCAGTGGACGGACGAGGCCTCCGGCAGGGCGTTGGCCACCTTCACCCGGACCTTCTCCCCCTTCGCCGCGCGGAGGGTGGGTCCGAGGTGGCTCCCGTTGAACCCCCAGGTGGGGGTCTTGCTCCCCGGGGTGAACTCGGTTTCTCCTGCCTGCATCCGCAGGTCGAAGACGCGCGTTCCGTCGGCTTCCACCGTGGACGCCGCGAGGGGAGGCACGGCGAGGGCGTTGCGGAAGTCCACCGTGCCGACGGTGGACACCTTGGCTCCGGTGTAGAGCCACGTGAACAGCACGCCTATCACCAAGGCGAAGGTCGCGACCAGCGAGCCGAGGATCAGCAGCGCCCGCTTCCAAGGCGACATCCGGCGCTTGCCGCCGGTCCCGTTCTTCCCGTTTCTCCACATGACAACGACGCTACGGACGATGCTGACGCCGGACATCGGGGACCGACCCGGGGCCGCCCCCTAGACCGCCCCCGAGAGGATTCAGGGGCGGTCTAGGGGGCGAGGGGCGGGGTCGCCGAGTGCGAAGGAGGCCCGCGCCTGCCACGTGGTGCCGTCGTGGACCATCAGCTCCACCGAGGAGACGTGGGAGGTGAACGGGAGCCTGCCGCCGAGGTCGGCCTCGATCTCCTCCAGGACCACGTCTTCCTGGCCCTGGGCGATGGTCAGGTGCGGCACGATCTCGGCGAACCGGCCGCCGTACGGCGGAGCCTCGGGCCACCGACCGGCGATGGCCTCCGTGAGGCGGATCAGTTGCGTGGCGGGTTCCGGAACGAGGTACAGGACCTCCGGGAGCCGTCCGCACCTCTCGAACCGCAGGTCGAACGGCTGGTGGCAGCGCAGCACGTCCTCGAGGGCAGCGTGGACGGCCGGATCGATCCGGCTCTCCTCGAGGAACGGGAAGAGGACGGTGACGTGTGCGGGAACCCCGGCCCGGGCCGAAGGGTCGAGCCGCTCGCGCCATCCGCGGACGGCCGGCTCCGCCTCCGGGACCCGGACGACGAGGCCCGTCTGACCCACCTGGAACGTGCTGCTGCTGTCATCTGCCATGACACGACAGGGTGCCACGGAAAGAGCCACTCGCGCCTTCGGGTTTGTGCCGGACGGGGTCAGTTGATCCTGTGTTCCGTCCAGAACGGGGTGAGGTCCTGTGACGTTGCCGCCTGGGCCGCGCGCTTGAAGTCCGTGGTCGTGGAGACGCCCAGCCAGTGGTCGCGGACGTAGTCGCGCAGCATGGTCGTCATCGCCGGGGTGCCCAGGGTGCGTTCCAGGTCGTGCAGTGCGCAGGAACCGCGGCCGTAGACGACGCGGCCGAACTCCGAACGGTGGCCGTCCGCGAAGTAGGACATGGGCCGGGTGATCTCAGCCGTGTCGCTGGGCCACGCCGGCTGGTCCTGCCAGCAGGTGGTGGTGTTCTCCCCGTAGTACGACTGGTTCGCGTACTGGGCGAAGGATTCGTCCAGCCAGGGTGCCGCGAACTGGTCGTTGCCGACGATGCCGTAGAACCACTGGTGGGCGATCTCGTGGACGACGGCCGATCCCTCCGGTTCGGTCCAGAGCAGCACGAGGCCCGGGAACTCCATGCTGCCGAACTCGTCGAGGTTGTCGCTCATGACGAGGTCGAGCTCACCGTACGGGTAGCGCCCGAAGCGCTTCCCGAACGCGTCGACCGAGCCCACGGCGTCCTTCAGGTCGGTGGCTACGCCCTCCGGGGAGGTGGCGGCCGTCCAGTACGCGTTCAGCCGTACTCCGCCCGGCGTGGTCACCGTCCTCGACAGGAAGGGGCCCGCCGCCCAAGCGAAGTCCCGTACCCCGTGCGCGGCGCTGGTGGTGACCGTGCGGCCGGGTGCGCCGGCACGGCGCGTGGTGGTGCCCGTTGCGGGAACGACGAGTGCGACGGGGTGGTCGAGGGCGACGCGGAAGTCACCGGTCAGGGTGTAGAAGCTCTCGCCGAAGCCGACGTCGGGGTCGAGGTGGCGGCCCTGGGCGTCGCGTACGGACAGCAGGGGCAGTGCGTTGCCGAGGTAGCGGTGCGCGCCGTCCTTGCCGAAGCGGTGGACGCGGTCCGGGACGGTGATGTCCACGTCGAAGGAGATGCTGGTCCGTGCCCCGTACGGGAGCGGCGCGGACAGGTCGACCTGCAGGGCGGTGCAGTCGACGGTGAGCGGTCGCGGGGTGCCTCCGGTGATCCTGCCCACCCGGACCGGGGACAGCGCCTCGGGCGTTCCGCAGCCGTCGGTGCCGTTGCCCCACAGCCGGATGTCGATCGAACGCAGCTGAGTGCGCGCGGAGTTGCGGAAGGATACGGTCTGGCGGCCGGTCCAGTGCGAGCCGTCGGCGTCGCTGCGCAACGACACCTCGTAGGAGGGGCGGTCGGGCGTCGCCGCGGAGGCGGAGGCCGCGGGGTCCGGAGGGGTCTGGGCCGCGACGGTCTGCGGGGCACAGAGCATGACGGATGCGAGGGCGAGCAGCAGGGCCCGCCTGAACCTGAGCGAGATCATGCCCGGCACGCTAGAACGTCCGTACGGCCGGACGGGCGAGTTCCAGGGCACTCGCCGACCACATCGGTGCTCTCCGGTCAGGCCGTCAACTCGGCGGCCACGGAGCGCAGGAGCGCCAGGAAGGCGGTCGTCGCGGGTGAGGGGGCCGAGCCGCGCGGGGTCGCCGCGTACACCTCGCGGCGCGGGGAGTCCTCCGCCCGCAGCGGGACCAGGGCGATGTCCGCCCGGGCCGAGGAGGCCGCCAGCTCGGGCACGAGGGTCACCCCCAGGCCTGCCGCCACGAAGCCCTGTTTCGCGATCCAGTCTGCGGCCAGGAAGCCCATCCGGGGCTGGAATCCCCTGGCCAGGGCGCCGGCCATGAGGGTTTCCTCGGGGCGGCTGCTCGCTGCGATCCATTCCTCGCCGGCGAACTCGGCCAGCCGCGCCGAGCGCCGTCCGGCCAGTGCGTGGCCGCGGGGCACCGCCACGTACATCCGCTCGTCCAGGAGGTGGTGCAGTTCGCATCCCTCCAGCGGCTGCCCGCAGGCCGTCCCGACCACGCCGAGATCCAGCTCCCCGGCGGCCAGCAGGGCCAACTGCCGGGCGGATCCGCCCTCGGTACGGGTCACGCGCACGGCGGGGTGCCGGGCCCGGAACGCCGCGAGGGTGCGGGGCAGCAGGGCGGCGTCGGCCGTGGAGAACGCACCGATCCGCAGGCGGCCCCCGTCCAGGGCGCGCAGCGCGTCCAGTTCGGCGCGGGCGGCGCGCAGCCGCTGGTCGACCGCCTCGGCATGCGGCAGCAGGGCCCGGCCGGCCTCGGTGAGCCGCACCCCGCGCGGCAGCCGGTCGAACAACGGGGTGCCCCACTCCTCCTCCAGGGTCTGCACCTGGCGGGACACCGCGGACTGGGTGTAGCCCAGGACTTGGGCGGCGGCGGTGAAGGAGCCGTGGCGCGCCACGCTGCGGAACACCTCGTAGAGATCATGCGGGATCGGCATGGGAGCCATGCTATTCATTCGCTTGTCGCATGGGTGGGGCGCACCTAGCGTCGAGGCCATGAACACCACAGCGGACGACGCGCCGCACATCGCCTTCCTCGGCCTGGGCAGCATGGGCGCCCCGATGGCCCGCCGACTGCTCGCCGCCGGCCACCCGTTGACCGTCTGGAACCGCACCCCCGGCAAGACCCGCCCGCTCGCCGAGGCCGGCGCGGTCCCGGCCTCGAGCCCCGCCGAGGCGGTCCGCGGGGCGGACCTCGTGATCACCATGCTCGCCGACCCGGCGGCCCTGCGCGCCGTCGCGGAGGACCTGCTGCCCGTCCTGCGCCCCGGTACCCACTGGATCGACACCTCGACCGTCGGCCCGCAGGCGGTACGGGACCTGGCAGGACGGCTGCCTTCCGGGGTGGTGCTGACCGACGCCCCGGTCATGGGCAGCGTGGACCGGGCCGCCTCCGGCGAGCTGTGGGTGCTGGCCGGGGGCCCGCTGCCCGGCCCGGTCCGCCGGGTCCTGGACACCCTCGGCGAGGTGACCGAGTGCGGTCCGGCGGGCTCCGGCGCCGCGCTCAAGCTGGTCCTGATCAATGCGGTCATCGGCGGGGTCGCGCTGGTCACCGAAGCCCTGGAGCTCGGCTCCGCGCTGGGCCTTCCGGAGGAGCTGCTGCGCTCGGAGCTGGCCCGCGGGCCCCTGGCCGGTGCGGTGGCCCGGGCCTACGCCGAGGGCTCCCACTTCCCGGTGGCGCTGGCGGTCAAGGACGTGGACCTGGCCCGCGGCCACGCCGAGCTGCCGGTCCTGGACGCGGTGCACACCGCCCTGACGGCCCGTCCCGAACTCGCCTCCCGCGACTTGGCGGCCCTGCGCCCGGTCCGCTGACGGAGCCCGTCGGACCGGAGCGCCCGGGCGGCCTACGGCGCGCCGACTCCGGCGAGCCCGGACACGGCGGTCCGCCAGGCCGAGGTGACCGCGCCGTGGGCAGCGGCCGTCGCTTCGCAGAGGCCGTCCGGCAGGAACAGGGGCGCGCCCACGTGGACATGCATCCGTGGCCGGCGGACCGGGGCCGTGAGGACTCCGGCGAGCTGTTTGGCCGTCGTCCCGGAGCTGACACGGCGGGCGCCGGCCTGACCGACGGGGCGGACGGGTGCTCCCGTGGCCCGGGCGAGGCGGGCCAGGCCGCTGCGGAAGGGCAGGGGCGCGGCTTCCCCGGAGTCGAGGCGCGCGGGGATCCCGCCTTCCCCGTACATCAGCACGCACCGCCCCGCGGCCAGTGCCTCGGCGGCGTCGGCGAGGGAACTCGCCGCGCGGGTCGTTCCCCGGTGGACCGGGATGTGCCCTTCGCGGGCGAGCGCGCCGCCGAGCACCGGGACCCGCCACAGCCCGGCCGTGGCCATGATCACCGGGTCGACGCCGATCCGGCGCAGGGCGGCGACCACGATGACGGGGTCGGCCAGGCTGGTGTGGTTGGCGGCCAGGATGGTCCCGCCGACGACGGGGCCCGACGCGTCCGCGGAGACGGTCATCCGCCCGAACACCGGGGCCAGGGCGGCGGCGACGTGGCTGATCATGGAATCGAACCTCCGGGACGGGGTGTGCGGTCTTCGTGCCTCCAGCGTGTCGGCCGCCGCCCGGTCCGGCATGAGTCGCCCTACTCAAACCGCCTGGGTACGCGGCCCACGTACCCCGCCGCTCCGCGACGGAAGCGGGATCGGGCATGGGAGCGGGAGCCGGAGATGGCGGGCGTCGACCGTCTGGCAGTGTGGGCCCATGACCACCTACGTGCCTGCGAGGCGTGCCCGTGCCGGAACCGGCCGGGCCCGGGCCCGGCCCCGTCTCGCGGCGGCCGGGGCGGTGGCCGTGACCGTCGGCGCGGGGCTGGGGCTACGGGCCGTGGCGACGGGGAGCCTGGCCAAGTACGGCGGAGACGCGCTCTACACCGTACTGATCTTCGCCCTCATCGTGCTGGCCCTGCCGCGGGTGACGGCCCTGCGGGCCGCCGCCGGCGCTCTCGCGGTGAGTTGGGTGGTGGAGTTCCTCCAGCTCACCGGGGTACCGGCGGAGCTCTCCCGAAGCAGCGGGCTCGCCCGGCTCGTCCTCGGTTCCACCTTCAACCCGCCCGACCTGTTCTGGTACGCGGTCGGCGCGGCAGCCGGCTGGCTCGGCCACACCGCGGTGGGGCGCCTGTCGGCCCGGCCGGGTCCGAAGGAGACGGCCAGAGCGCAGCGTCCACTCCCTCCGCGTCCGCGACGATCCGTCAAGCAGGTGCGGCTCTTCTCTATGGCAATCCGCCGCAGGCCTTGACGGACGAGATCTGGCGTCGTGCCATGAGAGGACACACCGCGACGGGGGATGACACGATGGCGGCAGAGGGACACGACGGACCCAGTGGCGAGCCCGAGAGCCACAATGAGGTCCCGCAGAGCAGCGCTCCGAAAACCCCACCTGGCAATGACTTCGCCCATGTAGCTTGGATCGTCCTGGCTCTCATCCTCTTCGGGATGATCTTGACCGTGGCAGCCGGCGATTGCTCTCCTAACTGCGCCAGCAACACGCCCTCGTGGCACTGATCACCGAGCCGCCCGCGAACCTGGCCGCCGCCGCGCTGGTCGCCACCACCGATTCGCTGCTGCGGCGCATCGCCGGGGCGTTGCGGTCGACGATGCGGTCGGCAGCCGACTTCGACGCTCCGGACAGCGGCGCCAACTGCCGCAGCGGAGGTTGGCCCGCCAGTATGCGGCGACCAGCAGGACCCGGCCCTCCAGCGGCAGACCTCAGGGCCGACCCTTGCGGACCGAACCTGCATGCCCACCGCAGCGTGGTGGACAACTTGCGCCCGGGCCGGCCCCGGAGCCTCCCGCTGGAGGACCGAGTGCTGCTCGTCGCCGCCTACTGGCGCACGAACCTGACCCTGCGCCAGATCGCCCCCTTGTTCGGGGTGTCCAAATCGGCGGCCGACCGCATCATCGACCACATCGGCCCGCTGCTCGCGCTCAAGCCCCGGCGACGCTTCGCCAAGGGCACCGCTCTGATCGTCGACGGCACCCTCGTCCCCACCCGCGACCACGCAAACTCAGCGACTGGCAGGCCGAACACAACCATGAGCCAAGCTGGTCCGCGCCCGCGTCGAGCACGTCTTCGCCCGCATGAAGAACTGGAAGATTCTGCACGACTGCCGCCTCAAAGGCGATGGCGTCCACCACGCCATGCTCGGCATCGCCCACCTCCACGACCTCGACCAGGCCGCGTAGCAGCACCCGCCAACGGCCAGCCGGCCCTGCCCCGATCCTCCCAAAGATCAATCATGGGACAACCCTTAGTGGCTGCGGGTCAGGTTTTCGGGGGCGCCCGCGGACTGGGCCCCTTCGGTCTCCAGGGTCAGCCGGTCGGGCTCCGCCAGGGTCAGCACGTAGAGGTTGCCCTTCGGGCAGGCGAAGGTGGCCGCGGGGTCGGTCGGATGGCTGGTCACTGCGGCGAAGACCGCCCTGTCCCCGCTCGTCTGCCGTAGTTCCAGGGCCTCCGTGCACCCCAGGTTCCGCCCGGTGGCGGTCTCCTTCACCTCGCTGACCTGCCGGCCCACGAGGTCGCCGACGGAGCCCGCGTTCAGCGTGACCGTGACCGAGAACTCGCCCGTCCTGGCCCGCGTGACCCCGTCCGCGTCGGGCGTTCCGGGTCCGGTGCCGGTCCACGTCCCGACCCACGATCGCGGTAGTGCCGACGCCGATGCGGGAGGGGACGGGGTCGCCGACCCACGTCCGTCACCACCCCCGTCGCCGTCCCCGCCCCAAGGCATCGTGATCACGAGGGTGGCCGCGACGGCGAGGAGGGCGGCGCCGACCGCCCCCGCCACCCAAGGCACCCGTCGCGTCCCGGCGGGAAGGGGAGAGGGCAGCGGCGGCGTCGCCTGGAACGCCGAGGGCGGTGCCAGGGGCGCCGGCGGCACGGGAAGGGGGGCGGGGAGCGGCTGGGACGCCGCCAGGGCGCGCTGGAGTCCGGCCTCCCGGTTGGCCACGTCCGCCGCAAGCGCCGCTGGTACCGCTCCGCTCCACTCCGCCCCGGCTGCGCCGATCCGGACCAGCACTTCGTCGGCGGTCGGGCGCTCCTGCGGATCCTTGGCCAGGCACTCGACGAGCAGCGGGCGGAGCCCCTCCGGAACACCGTCGAGGGCGGGCTCGTCGTGCACGATCCGGTAGAGGAGGCCGGGGAGTTCGAGCTCCTCGCCGTCGGTCAGGAAGGGGCTGCGCCCGGTGGCTGCGTAGACGAGTACCGCGGCGAGCGAGAACACGTCCGCCGGGGCCCCGGCCACGGCTCCGGTCGCCTGTTCCGGCGCGAGGAACCCGGGCGTGCCGATGACCGCTCCCGTACGGGTGTGGCGCGGGTCCTGCACGGCACGCGCGATGCCGAAGTCGATGAGGAAGGGCCGCTCCCGGCCGAGCAGCACGTTCCCCGGCTTGATGTCGCGATGGACCACGCCCGCCGCCCGTACGGCCACGAGCGCGGCCGACAGTTCCCGGGCCAGGATCCACAGGGCCGGGCCGGTCAGCGGTCCGTGCCGGTGCACCCACTCGCCCAGGGAGGGCGCAGCGACGTACTCCGTCGCGAGCCATTGCGGGGACGCCCCGGAAGCGCTGAAGTCCACCACCGAGACCGTCCACGCGGAACGTACGCGGTCGTTGGCGCGTATCTCCCGTGTGAACCGGTCGGCGAAGTGGGGATCCCGGCTCAGTTCCCGGTGGACGGTCTTCAGGGCCAGCGGCCGGCCGGACGCCGTCCGGGCCAGGAAGACCTCGCCCATGCCGCCTTCGCCGAGCCGCGCCAGCAGGCGGTACCCGCCGATCTCCGGCGGGTCGCCGGGCCGCAGTGACTCCACCGACTCCCCCTGTCCACAGGGCCGTTGTCCGCACGCGCGGAGCGTGCGGACCGGCCGGTGGAGTCACCTTAGAGGACGGCCCGGGGGGGGCCGGATCGTCAGGACGACATGATGAAGCGCAGGGCCAGACCCGAGGCGGTCATCCAGTGGGTGACCTTGGCGAAGTCGTTGTAGTACACGGTGTCGACGCCCGGGAAGGCGACCTTGATCGGCTCGCCCTTCTTGCTCCCGACCTCGGTGTCCTGGAGCTGGACGGTCATGGTCTTCGCCGGGGCCTCGTCCATGGGGCCGCTCAGGAGCAGTGCGGCGTACGTCTGCTTGCCCGGAGCGATGGTCTCGAACGGCGTCCCGGGCGTCGGGGCGCTCTCCTTGATCTCGGGGACCAGGCGCTGGGCGTCGCCGAGCTGGACGTGGGGATAGTGGTAGACCTTGCACGCCTTCTTGCTGGTGTTGGTGAGGGTGAGGAGGATGTGCCGGACGCCCTTGCTGATCTCGTCCTCGGTGCTTGCGGTGATCGAGACGTCGCCCGGCGCGCAGAGGGCGACGGCCCCGTCGCCGCTGCCGCCGGTGTCGGTCGCTCCCGGGGTCGGCTTCGCCGAGGGCGTGTCGCCGGGCTTCGTCGCACCCGGGGAGGCGGTCTCGCCCGGCGTGCCCGAGGCGCTCGGGCCGCTCGGCTGGGCCGTGGGCTTGCGGTCGTCCGGCCCCTCGCCCCCGTCCGGCGAGCACGCCGCGGACGCGAGCAGCGCGGTGACGGTCGCGGCCCCGAGGACGTAGGACTTCCAGCCCCTGCGACTCGTACGGGCAGCAGTGTTCATGGTGTTCCCCCGTTGGCGACCCTGGGCGGCCGCTGTCGACTCCCGATGATGAACGCAGACCGCAATGGCTCCGAGGAGTTCGGTGGCGGGCCGCCATGGCCCCCACCTGCTCCTTGACCGGCGCCCGCGCCGACCTGCAGTAACGGATTTCCCACATCACGGGGGTCTCAGACGCCTGTTACAAAGCAGGGACAAGAACGGCACGCCTCGGTCAGACGAACGGCCGACCAGCGCGTCCGGCCGGGCCCACGTTCCCGGTGCGAGGCTCTCGCACCCCTGCGTACAGGGTGGTTGACCTCCGCGTGATTGACATGTATATGATCTTGCTCTTCGTACGGGGGAGCATCATGTCAGGGGATTTCGCGCAGGAGTGGGAGCGTGAGCGCGCGGGCGTCACGGACCACGACGTGGCCGTGCGGTTGAACGGCGCGCCCACGGGGCCGTTCGCTCCGGGCGGGTCCGGTGACTTCGCCTCGACGCCGGCCGAGAAGCAGGCGGCGGCGAACACCATCGAGACCGAGCTGGAGCCGGACACCAAGAAGGCCTCCGAGCACGCGGACGACGCCACCCACACGGCCCAGAAGGGCTTCGACGGCTGGGACACGGCCAGTGGCCTGAAGAAGGTGTCGGACACCTGGGACCAGCAGGTGAGGACCTTGATGGGCCGCCTGTCCTCGGAGAAGGCTGCGCTGCGCGGAGCCTCGGGGCTGTTCGTGCGCAACGACACGGGCCTGGGCAACCAGTTCCTGCTGTCGGGCTCGAAGCTCAACGGGCTCTAGGGGGCTGCGGTGTTGACGTATCACGAGGTCATGACCACGGACCTGGGCCTGCTGACGGCAGCGGCGGCCAAGTGGGAGGCCATGGCGGGCGAGTTGAAGAAGGTCGAGACCCGCTACGGCGACAGCGTCCAGAAGATCACGCTGGGCCAGACCTGGGCCGGTGTCAGCGCGGGCGCCGCGCATTCGGGTTTCGAGGCGACCCGTTACGAGTACGCCGCGGCGCAGACCCAGGCCAAGGCCATCGCGAGCCTGCTGCTGGACGCCCACGCCGTGTTCACCGATCTCAAGTCGAAGCTCCAGAGCGCGCGGGACGACGCGGTCACCGCCGGGATGACCGTATCGGAGCAAGGCCGCGTCGCCTTCGACTACTCCAAACTGACTCCCGCCGAGCGCAGCGCCTACCACCACGACCCCGACGGCGAAGCCTCCATCCGCACGGCGGTCACCACGTGGCAGCAGTACCTCGACGACCGCGTGAAGGCCGCCTCCGAAGCCGATCAGCACGTGAAGGCCGCTCTGGAGGCCGCTGTCGTCGACGGCAACCGCGACGCCTTCGGCAAGGGGGCCGACCAGACCAACGGCGGGTTCAACGCCCACCCCGAGGGCGACCTGGCCAAGGTGCCGCTCCCCCGGTCCAAGGACGCCGAGGTGGGCACGAAGACCGACGGCTGGCAGGCCGAGGGCTCCGCGTCGGCGACCGGGCCCGACGCGGGCGCCAAGGCCTCCGGGCCCAAGTACGGCAAGGAGGGCTCGGCCCAGGCGTACGCCGAGCTCGGCCACGCGACGGCGCAGGGATCCCTCAGCAACGGCTCGATGCGGCTCTCCGGCATCGCCGACGCCTACGCGGGAGCCCGGGCCAGCGCCAACGTCGGCATCACGGACAAGGGCCTCACGGGCAAGGCCGAGGTGTCGGCGGGCGGCCGGGCCCTGGCCGAGGGGCGCGCGGGATACGGGTACGTGGAGGGCTACGGGCGGGCCGAAGGGTTCGCCGGAGCCGAGGCACAGGCCAGTGCCGGCGTCGGCCTGGAGGGTCTGAACGCCGGGGCGAAGGCCTTCGCCGGGGCGAAGGGCACCGTCGCCGGTGGCGCCGAGGTCGCCGGAATCGGAGCCGGTGCCACGGCCGAGGGATGGGCCGGAGCGGGCGCCGAGGCGAAGGTGACCTTCGGCAAGGGCGACGACGGCAAGTTCCACATCGGCACCAAGGTGGGCGTCGCCCTCGGCCTCGGCGGTTCCGTCGGGGCGGAGTTCACGATCGACCCTGCGAAGGTCACCGACGCCGCCGGCGATGCGGCCGACGCGGTCGGGGACGCCGCTCATGCCGTCGGCGATGCGGCGGGCTCGGTCAAGGACACTGTCAGCAGCTGGTTCGACTGACCCACGTTCCCGTGGGAGGAAAGAAGGAAAGCGCAAGATGCCCACGACACTGCCGGTGCCGATCGAGTTCCGACTGCCGGAGGGCTGGCGGCCGGCCCCTCCGGACGAGGTCGGCGCTCCGGGCGTGGCCTTCGTCGCGCTGCATCCGCAGCCGGATTCCGGTTTCACGGCCAACATCACCATCGACGGCGAGTACCGGCCGGACGAGGCGACGCTGGACGAGCTCGCCGACGCGTCGGTGGAGCGCCTGCGCGAGGCGGGCGAGTCCGTGGTGGTGGCCGCCCGCCGGGAGATCGGCTCCGAGGGCGCGCCGGGTCTGACCCAGCGGGTGACCTTCTCGGCGGTCGCGGGCGGCGTGCGCCGCGAGCTCGTCCAGTCCCAGGTCTACTTGTCCATGCTGGACGTCCACGACCCGCGCAAGCGTGCGGTGATCCGGATGGTGCTGACCGCCACCGCGGAGCAGCACGACAGCGTCCTGGGCGACTTCCAGGAGTTCCTGCGTACGGTGGGACCGGACACGGCACCGGACACGGCAGCGGGATCCTAGGGGCTTGCCGATCGGGCCGGATCGTTCGATCTTGTATCGAACGGTCCGATGTCCCTAGGGTGGTGCGATGGGTCTCTTCGACAAACTCACCGGCACCAAGCACCCCGACAGCGGCGTCGTACCGCGCTCCGCCGAGGAGGTGCAGGCGGCACTGCTCGGCCTCTTCGCAGCCGACGCGCCGTACGTCGTGCGCGGGGGCGCCCCCGAGGGCGCCGACCTGGTGGCGGAGTGGCGGATCCAGGAGCCCGCGTGGCACACCTTCTTCGCCCGGACCCAGGTGAGCCGCGTGCTCCAGATCCGGATGCGCCTGGACGCGGCCGCCCGTGAGGTCCGCAGCGTCGACCGGCAGTTCGATGTCACGTGGTTGGGAGGCACGCCCCGGCTGGCCCTGTCGGCCGAGGCTGCGCGCGGGCAGGTCACCACGGTGTCCCGGCGCCGGAAGGTCGAGCGGGAGGCCGACGGCGCGCTCGGGGCCACCGAAGTGTTCCGCTTCGACAGCTCGGACCTGAAGGACCCGCTGCGCGAAGCCGTCCTCGGCGCGGGATGGACCTGGCGCGGGGTCGTCTTCGGGAAGCTCTGACGCGGACGGAGGCGGTGGGATCCGGAGCCGGAGCCCACCACCCCTCGGCGGCCGGATCCGGCCGGCGCCGGACCACGGCTCTGGCGCGCCCGCGCCGGTCCGGGTTTCACTGCGGGCGCCCTCGCCACCGACATCGCGCGCGAACCCGGAGATCGAGAGGCCCGCCGCGTCTACACCGAAGGAGTGGGCGACTTCGCCGAGTGGCTCGCCACCGAAGACCAGGACGGCACCACCCGGCTGTGCACCACGCTCGGCGCTCTCGTCCTGGCCCGAGCCACCAAGGGATCCCCACTCTCCGAGGAGATCCTCACCTCCGCGCGCGCGGCGCTGACAGCGACCGGCCGACCCGGGACACGACGCTGGTGCCCAGGGCGGCGCCCAGATCGGAAGGTGACGTGGCGCATGTACCGTCGGCGAAGCGTCCCTTCCGGGTCCGACGTATGGCCCGCATCTGCGTGCTGACCGTCTTCGGTGCCGTGGTCTTCTACACGGTGCCCGTCGAAATGGCCTTCCTGCTGGACGGCTTGGACGTGGACTCCACCGGCGTCATCGGGGCTGTCACGGCAGCGGCCAGCGCCGCCACCGTTCTCGGCTCCGTCGTCTTCACCCGTCTTCCCGCCCGGCGTCGGCAGTCGCTGCCGCCCTTCTTCGGCATCTGTGCCGCGGGCTTTCTGCTCATGGGTGTCGCCGACAGCTTGCCCCTGCTGGTCACCGGAGAGTCCCTGGACCGAGGTGGCGCTCAGCGCCTCGTCTTCACCATCGCACCCGAAGACCTGATGGTGTGGAACTCGGGCAACTGGACACTCGTTCCCGGGCTCTACACCTTCGCCGCGGCGCCTGCCCAAGCGTGCGTCCCGCGACATCACCGGGCAGCGCACCCTCACCATCGGCTGACCGCCCTCCTGCCCTCCCGGTTCCGTATCACCGTGAGGGCAGAGAGGATCCGCGCACCACCAGTTCCGGCTGCAGCACGATGTGCCGGTGCTCATGTGCGGCCCCGGCCTCCCCCGTCTCCTCGAGGAGCATCTCGGCTGCCATCGTGCCCATCGTGACGGCCGGCTGCCGGACGGACGTCAGCGGGACCGCGGCCGCCGCGGCGAATTCGATGTCGTCGTAGCCGACGATGGCCACGTCTTCGGGGACCCGCACGCCGGCTGCGTACATGGTCTGGAGGAATCCGAGGGCCAGCAGGTCGTTGGCGCAGAAGACCGCGGTCGGCCGGTCGGACAGGCCCAGGAAGCGGGAACCCGCGTCCCGGCCCGCAGCCACGTCGAGGCTTCCGGCCGGCAGCTCGAACAGCGCCGACTGTGCCAGGCCCGCTTCGGTCAGCGCGTTCCATGCCCCGGTGCGCCGGTCCCTGACCTGGGTGAGCTCCTCGGGCCCGGACACGTAGCCGATGGAACGATGCCCGGCATCGATGAGGTGGCGTACGGCCAGGGTCCCGCCGACCACGTCGTCGACCGAGACCGAACACTGGTCGGCGCCCTCGGCAACCCGGTCGACGACGATGAAGGGAATGCCGTGCCGCCGGAACGCCTCTAGGTTGCGGCCACTGGCATCGGCAGGCGTGAGGAGCACGCCCCGCACCCGCTGCTCCGCGAAGAGCGAGAGGTATTCGGCCTCCTCGGCGGGGCTCTGCCCGCTGTTGCACACCATGACGCCCAGTCCCGCCCGGCGCGCGGCCCGTTCGGCGCCTTTTGCGATGTCGACGAAGAAGGGGTTCGCCATGTCGAGGACGAGCAGCCCCAGGATGCGGCTGTGGCCGGCGCGTAGCTGGCGCGCGGACTCGCTGCGTACGTAGCCGAGCCGGTCGATGGCGGATTGCACGCGGAGCCTGGTGGTTTCGGCGACCGAGTCCGGGCGGTTGATCACGTTCGAGACGGTTCCCACGGACACCCCGGCAGCACGGGCGACGTCCTTGATACCCACCAATGGGGCCATGGGCCCAGACCTCCAGGCAGTACGGGCTGACTACGGACATCCAGGTTATTGGATGAATCGTTTTAACCCCAGCGCCCACATCAGCCACAGCCAGGCCGCCTCCGCGCGAGACGAGCAGGCTTGACAGGCAGCTGGCCAAGCTCTTAGCTTCCGAGCAAGAAATTGAATCGTTTCATTTGATCTCCATGCCGCAGGAGCGTCCAGTGACCGACCACACCGCTGTGAAGGCTGCCCTGAAGACCCAGGCCATCGAAACGCCGTCGTGGGCCTACGGCAATGCCGGCACCCGCTTCAAGGTCTTCGCCCAGCCCGGTGTGCCCCGCACTCCGCAGGAGAAGCTCGACGACGCCGCCAAGGTCCACGAGCTGACCGGGGCCGCGCCGAGCGTCGCCCTCCACATCCCCTGGGACCGCGTGGACGACTACGGGGCTCTCGCCGCGGACGCGGCCGAGCGCGGACTGCGTCTGGGCGCGATCAACGCGAACGTCTTCCAGGACGACGACTACAAGCTGGGCAGCGTATGCCACCCCGATCCGAAGGTCCGCAAGAAGGCCGTCGGTCACCTCTTGGAGTGCGTGGACATCATGGACGCCACCGGGTCCAGGGACTTGAAGTTGTGGTTCGCGGACGGCACCAACTACCCCGGCCAGGACGACATCCGCGCACGCCAGGACCGTCTGGCCGAGGCCCTCGCCGAGGTCTACGGCCGGCTGGGCGAGGACCAGCGGATGCTCCTGGAGTACAAGTTCTTCGAGCCCGCCTTCTACGCCACGGACGTACCGGACTGGGGCACCGCCTACGCGCACTGCCTCAAGCTGGGCGGGCGGGCGCAGGTCGTCGTGGACACCGGGCACCACGCGCCGGGCACCAACATCGAGTTCATCGTCGCGACGCTGCTGCGCGAAGGGAAGCTCGGCGCGTTCGACTTCAACTCGCGCTTCTACGCCGACGACGACCTCATGGTGGGCGCCGCGGACCCCTTCCAGCTCTTCCGGATCATGTACGAGGTGATCCGCGGCGGCGGCTTCACGCCGGACGTGGCGTTCATGCTCGACCAGTGCCACAACATCGAGGCGAAGATCCCCGCGATCATCCGCTCGGTGATGAACGTGCAGGAGGCGACCGCGAAGGCCCTCCTGGTCGACCGGGACGCACTGGCCGCGGCCCAGCGCTCCGGCGATGTCCTGGCCGCGAACGCAGCCCTCATGGATGCCTACAACACCGATGTACGCCCCCTCCTCGCCGAGGTCCGGGAAGAGCTGGGCCTGGACGGCGACCCGGTCGGCGCGTACCACCGCTCCGGCTGGGCGCAGAAGACGGCCACCGAGCGAGTCGGCGGCGCGCAGGCGGGCTGGGGTGCGTGAGCCCCCTCGCCCGTACGCCCGTCCCACTCCCGTCACGGACCTGAGGACACGTAGCGATATGACACTGCATCCCGAAGCCGCCTCCCTGCTGGAGCGCTCTCACCAGCTCGGCGCGGATGCGCGCAACACCAACTACGCGGGCGGCAACACCTCCGCGAAGGGCACCACCACCGACCCCGTCACCGGCGGCGACATCGAACTGATGTGGGTCAAGGGCTCCGGGGGCGACCTCGGCACCCTCACGGAGGACGGGCTCGCCGTCCTGCGCCTCGACCGGCTGCGCGCCCTCGTGGACGTCTATCCCGGCGTGGAGCGCGAGGACGAGATGGTGGCCGCCTTCGACTACTGCCTGCACGGCAAGGGCGGGGCCGCGCCTTCCATCGACACGGCCATGCACGGCCTGGTGGACGCCGCGCACGTCGACCACCTCCACCCGGATTCGGGCATCGCACTGGCCTGCGCGGCGGACGGCGAGAAGCTGACCGCCGAGTGCTTCGGCGACACGGTGGTGTGGGTGCCCTGGCGGCGGCCCGGTTTCCAGCTCGGCCTGGACATCGCCGCCGTCAAGGAGGCGAACCCGCAGGCCATCGGTTGTGTCCTCGGCGGCCACGGCATATCCGCCTGGGGCAACTCCAGCGAGGAGTGCCGGCGCAACTCGCTGCACATCATCCGTACCGCCGAGCGGTTCCTCAGCGAGCGTGGGCGGCCGGAGCCCTTCGGGCCGGTCCTCAGCGGATACGAGCCCCTGCCGGAGCAGGACCGCCGGGCCCGGGCCGCCGCCCTGGCTCCCCACATCCGGGCCATCGCCTCCCAGGACCGGGCGCAGGTCGGGCACTTCAACGACAGCGAGGCCGTACTCGACTTCGTCTCCCGCACCGAGCACCCGAGGCTGTCCGCGCTGGGCACTTCCTGCCCCGACCACTTCCTGCGCACCAAGGTGCGGCCCCTGGTACTCGACCTGCCGCCCACCGCGCCCCTCGACGCGGCCGTCGCCCGCCTGCGGGAACTGCACCTCGCCTACCGCGAGGAGTACACCGCCTACTACCGGCGCCACGCGACCACCGACTCCCCCGCCCTGCGCGGTGCGGATCCCGCGATCGTGCTGGTGCCCGGGGTCGGCATGTTCTCGTTCGGCAAGGACAAGCAGACCGCTCGCGTGGCGGGCGAGTTCTACGTCAACGCGATCAACGTAATGCGCGGCGCGGAGGCCGTGTCCAGCTACCTGCCGATCGACGAGGCCGAGAAGTTCCGCATCGAGTATTGGGAGTTGGAGGAGGCCAAGCTGCGGCGGATGCCCGCGCCCAAGCCGCTGGCCACCCGTATCGCGCTGGTCACGGGCGCGGGCAGCGGCATCGGCAGGGCGATCGCCCACCGGCTGGCGGCGGAGGGGGCCTGCGTGGTGGTCGCCGATCTGAACGAGGACAACGCCGCGGCCGTCGCCGAGGAGCTCGGCGGCCTCGACCGGGCCGTGGCGGTCCGCGTCGACGTCACCTCGGAGGAGCAGATCGCCGGCGCCTTCCAGGAGGCGGTGCTGGCCTTCGGCGGCGTCGACCTCGTCGTCAACAACGCGGGCATCTCCATCTCCAAGCCGCTCCTGGAGACCACCGCCAAGGACTGGGACCTCCAGCACGACATCATGGCCCGCGGCTCCTTCCTCGTTTCCCGCGAGGCCGCGCGGATCATGCGGGACCAGGGCCTGGGCGGTGACATCGTCTACATCGCGTCCAAGAACGCCGTCTTCGCCGGCCCGAACAACATCGCCTATTCCGCCACCAAGGCCGACCAGGCACACCAGGTCCGCCTGCTGGCCGCCGAGCTCGGAGAGCACGGCATCCGCGTGAACGGGGTCAACCCCGACGGTGTCGTCCGCGGCTCGGGGATCTTCGCCGGCGGATGGGGTGCCCAGCGCGCCGCCACGTACGGCATCGAGGAGGAGAAGCTCGGCGAGTTCTACGCCCAGCGCACCCTCCTCAAGCGCGAGGTCCTGCCCGAGCACGTCGCGAACGCGGTGCTCGTGCTCACCAGCGGCGACCTGAGCCACACCACCGGTCTGCACATTCCCGTCGATGCGGGCGTCGCCGCCGCGTTCCTGCGATGAGCACGGAGCCGCAGCCGTTCGCCGCGGTCGACCTCGGCGCGTCCAGCGGACGCGTCATGGTCGGCCGCGTCGGCCCCGGCACCCTGGAACTGACCGAGGCCCATCGCTTCCCCAACCGGCCGGTGCGTGCCGGCGCCATGCTGCACTGGGACATCCTCGGGCTGTACGCGGGCGTCCTCGACGGACTGCGCGCGGCCGGAGCCACCACCGGCGGACGCCTCGCCTCGGTCGGGATCGACAGCTGGGCCGTGGACTACGGGCTGTTCGACGACGACGGCGCCCTGCTCGGCAATCCCGTGCACTACCGGGACGCCCGCACCGAGGGAGTCCCCGAGCAGGTGTGGTCGGCGGCGCCGGCCGAGCACCTGTACGCACAGACGGGCATTCAGCACGCGCCCTTCAACACGCTGTACCAGCTGACGGCCGCCCGCGGCACGGCTCAGTTGGCCGCCGCACGGCGGCTCCTGCTGATCCCGGACCTGATCTCCTACTGGCTGACGGGCCAGGAGGGGACCGAGCTCACCAATGCCTCCACCACCCAGCTGCTCGACCCGCGCACCGGGAACTGGTCGTACGCCGTCGCCGATGCCGCGGACATCGACCTCAGCCTGTTCCCGCCCCTGCGGCGTCCCGGCGATCCCGCGGGCCTCCTGCTGCCCGAGGTCCTCGACGCCACGGGGGTGGCCGGCCCGGTGCCGGTCACCACGGTCGCCTCGCACGACACCGCCTCGGCCGTCGTCGCCGTCCCCGCAGCGCGTGACGAGCGCTTCGCGTACATCTGCACCGGCACCTGGTCGTTGGTCGGTCTGGAGCTCGACTCACCCGTCCTGACCGAGGCCGGCCGTCGTGCGAACTTCACCAACGAACTGGGTATCGACGGGACCGTGCGCTACCTGCGCAACGTGATGGGGCTGTGGCTCCTACAGGAGTGCATGCGGGAATGGGGAGGCGCCGCACTCGTTCCGCTGCTGAAGGCCGCCGCTGAAGTTCCGGGCCTCCTCTCCGTGGTGGACGCCGCCGACCCCGCCTTCCTTGCCCCCGGCCGGATGCCGCAGCGCATTGCCGAGGCGTGCCGAAGGTCGGGCCAGCCGGTGCCGCGCACACCCGCCGAGACGACCCGGTGCATCCTCGACTCCCTGGCGCTCGCCCACCGTGCGGCCGTGCAGGACGCACAGCGCCTCGCCGACCAGGAGGTCGACGTCATTCACATCGTGGGTGGAGGAGCACGCAACGCCCTGCTCTGCCAGTTGACGGCTGACGCGTGCGGGCTGCCGGTGGTGGCCGGTCCGGCGGAGGCAGCGGCCCTCGGAAACGTGCTCGTACAGGCACGCACCCAGGGACTCGTCGGCGATCGCGCGGCCATGCGGGAGCTGTTGACGCGCTCCCAGCCCCTGACCCGCTACGAACCGGCTGGCGACCGGGCGGCCTGGGCTGCTGGAGGCCGGGGTCGATGGCCCGGTCCTGTGCGCAGATGACGTAGGGAGAGGGAGTTTCCTTCCAGCTGTGGTGCTGGGGGCCTCCTCGTCCGCAGCCCGGGGCTTGCGAACGCAGCAGGCCGACCGCCCGCGCAGCGAGGGGGCCAGGGGAGCCGCCGTAGAGGGTGTCGCTGTGATCACCGACCCTCCGTAGGAGTGGGCGAGGACGAGCGGGGGCTCGGGCAAGGCATCGATGACGGCCTGGACGGCGGCGGTGTCAGCGGCCAAAGATCCGCGGTGGAGCTCGGGCACAGCAAGGGGGTGGTGTACGCCGCCTGCCCGCGACGGGCCGTCCCGGCGCCCATCAGGGCATCCGATATATCCCGATATGCCCCCTACCTCCCCGGAGTGACGGGGAGTGACTCCCGTCACTTCCAGTGACGGATGCGACATAGCTTCCATGAACCGGGGAAAGCGGGAACGAGCAACACCAACGCGGGTAAGCCGCGGTGGTGGAATCGGAGGTACAACGAGTCGTGTCCGAGCAGACGACCATCCACATCGCCGGGACCTGGCGTTCCGCGGTAACAGGAGCCACCCGAGAGGTCCTCGACCCGGCGGATGCCACGGTCCTCGCCGTCGTCGCCGAGGGCGGCACCGCGGACACCGACGCGGCCGTCAGCGCCGCCCGCGCGGCCTTCGACGGCGGGGAGTGGCCCCAGACCCCCGTCCTGGAGCGCGCCGCCCTGTTGCGCCGCACCGCCGACCTGCTCCACCGCGACCGCGAAAGCCTCGGGCTGCTGGAAAGCCGCGACGCGGGCAAGACCCTGGAAGAGGGCCGCGTGGACGTGGACTGCGTCGCCGACGCCTTCCGCTACTTCGCCGACCTCGTCGCCGGAGAGAGCGCGGGCCGCGTGATCGACGCCGGCACCCCCGACGTCCACAGCGTCGTCGTCCACGAGCCCGTCGGGGTCTGCGCCCTGATCACCCCGTGGAACTACCCCCTCCTCCAGGCCTCCTGGAAGATCGCTCCCGCCCTCGCCGCGGGCAACACCTTCGTGCTCAAGCCCAGCGAGATCACCCCGCTGTCCACGGTCGCCCTCATCGGCCTGCTGGCGGAGGCCGGCCTCCCGGCCGGCGTCGCGAACCTGGTCACCGGCCCCGGCAACCCGGTCGGCGCGCGCCTCGCCGCCCACCCCGACGTCGACCTCGTCTCCTTCACCGGCGGTCTCACCAGCGGTACGAAGGTGATGCGCGCGGCCGCGGACTCCGTCAAGAAGGTCGCACTCGAACTCGGCGGCAAGAACCCCAACGTCGTCTTCGCCGACGCCTGCGCCACCGAGGAAGGCTTCGACACCGCCGTCGACCAGGCCCTCAACGCCGCCTTCATGCACAGCGGACAGGTCTGCTCCGCCGGCTCCCGGCTCATCGTCGAGGAGAGCGTCGCCGAGCGCTTCGTCGCCGAACTCGCCCGCCGGGCCGACCGGATCCGCCTCGGCCGCGGCACCGACCCGGACGTGGAATGCGGGCCGCTGGTGTCCGCCGCCCAACGCGAACGCACCGAGGAGTACGTGGCCTCCGCCCTCGCCGAGGGCGCCGTGCTCCGCTCCGGGGGCGAACGCCCCGACGGGCCCGGCTACTTCTACCGGCCGACGGTCCTGGACCGCTGCCACCGCGGGATGCGCGTCGTACGGGAAGAGGTCTTCGGGCCGGTCCTGACCGTCGAGACCTTCCGTACGGAGGCCGAAGCCGTCGCGCTCGCCAACGACACCGAGTACGGGCTCGCCGGCGCGGTGTGGACCTCCGACCCGGGCCGCGGCCGCCGCGTGGCCGGCCGGCTGCGCCACGGCACCGTCTGGATCAACGACTTCCACCCCTACCTCCCGCAAGCCGAGTGGGGCGGCTTCGGCAAGTCCGGCATCGGACGCGAACTGGGCCCGTCGGGCCTGGCCGAGTACCGCGAGACCAAGCACGTGTACCAGAACCTCGCCCCGCGCCCCGTGCGCTGGTTCGCGGGCTGAAGGAGGAACCGAGCATGACCACCCCCACGCACAGCCCCACCCCCACGGAGCAGGAGTACGACTACGTCGTCGTCGGCGGCGGCACCGCCGGCTCCGTGATCGCCTCCCGCCTCACCGAGGACCCCGACGTCACCGTCGCCGTCATCGAGGGAGGCCCCAGCGACGTCGACCGCCCCGAAGTCCTCACCCTGCGCCGGTGGATGGGCCTGCTCGGCGGCGAGCTCGACTACGACTACCCCACCACCGAGCAGCCCCGCGGCAACTCGCACATCCGCCACAGCCGCGCCCGCGTCCTCGGCGGCTGCTCCTCGCACAACACCCTGATCGCCTTCAAGCCGCTCCCGTCCGACTGGGACGAGTGGGCGCAGTCGGGAGCCGAGGGCTGGCACGCGGCCGCCATGGACCCGTACTTCGACCGGCTCCTCAACAACATCGTCCCGGTGGACGAGAAGGACCGCAACGCCATCGCGCGCGACTTCGTCGACGCCGCGCAGAGCGCCCTGGGCGTCCCGCGCGTCGAGGGCTTCAACCGCAAGCCCTTCCACGAGGGCGCCGGCTTCTTCGACCTGGCCTACCACCCCGAGGACAACAAGCGCTCCTCCGCGTCGGTGGCCTACCTCCACCCCGTCATGGACGAGCGCCCCAACCTCACGATCCTCCTGGAGACCTGGGCCCACCGCCTGGAACTCGACGGCACCCGGGCGCGCGGGGTCCGCGTACGTGCCTCGGACGGTACGGAGTCCCTGGTCACCGCCCGCCGCGAGGTACTGGTGTGCGCCGGCGCAGTGGACACCCCCCGGCTGCTGCTGCACTCGGGCATCGGCCCGCGCGCGGACCTGGAAGCCCTCGGCATTCCCTCGGTGCACGACCTGCCCGGCGTGGGGGAGAACCTGCTCGACCACCCCGAGTCGGTGATCGTCTGGGAGACCGACGGCCCGATACCGGAGAACTCCGCGATGGACAGCGACGCGGGGCTGTTCGTCCGGCGCGACCCCGAATCCGCCGGACCCGACCTGATGTTCCACTTCTACCAGGTCCCCTTCACCGACAACCCCGAGCGCATCGGCTACGAACGGCCCGCGCACGGCGTGTCGATGACCCCCAACATCCCCAAGCCCCGCAGCCGCGGCCGCCTCTACCTGACCAGTGCGGACCCCGAGGTGAAACCGGCCCTGGACTTCCGCTACTTCACGGACGAGGACGACTACGACGGCCGGACCCTGGTGGACGGCATCAAGCTCGCCCGCGAGATAGCCGCGACCCAGCCGCTCGCCGGCTGGCTCAAGCGAGAAGTGTGCCCCGGCCCGGAGATCACCGGCGACGAAGAGCTGAGCGCCTACGCCCGCTCCGTCGCGCACACCGTCTACCACCCGGCCGGCACCTGCCGGATGGGCGCCTCCGACGACCCCGGCGCCGTCGTGGACCCGGACCTGAAGATCCGCGGGCTCGAAGGCATCCGCATCGCGGACGCCTCCGTCTTCCCCACGATGCCCGCGGTCAACCCGATGATCGGAGTGCTCATGGTCGGCGAAAAGGCAGCCGAACTGCTGGCCCGCGAAGGCGGTACCCGGTGAACACGACCCGTGCCACCCCCGCCGCACCCCCCGTCTTCGCCGTGGACGGCCTGTGGAAGGTCTTCGGCCCCGAGAAGGCGGCCGCGAAGGTCCCCGGCTCCGCCGACGCCGACCTGTCCGCCGCCGAACTGCGCGAGCGCACCGGCTGCACCGCCGCCGTCCGCGACGTCACCTTCGACGTCCGCAAGGGCGAGGTCTTCGTCGTGATGGGCCTGTCAGGCTCCGGCAAGTCCACCCTCGTACGCTGCCTCACCCGGCTCATCGAACCCACCGCCGGAAGCCTCGCCATCGACGGCGAGGACGTCCTCGCCATGGACGCCACCCGACTGCGCGCCCTGCGCCGCCACCGCGCCTCCATGGTCTTCCAGCACTTCGGCCTGCTCCCGCACCGCACCGTCCTCGACAACGTGGCGTACGGACTGGAGATCCAGGGCGTCGGCCGCGGCGACCGCCGGGACAAGGCCGCCGAACTCGTCGCCAAGGTCGGCCTCGAAGGACTCGAGGAGCGCCGCCCCGGCCAGCTCTCCGGCGGCCAGCAGCAGCGCGTCGGCCTGGCCCGCGCCCTCGCCGCCGACCCCGAAGTGCTCCTGTTCGACGAGCCGTTCAGCGCACTCGACCCCCTCATCCGCCGCGAGATGCAGGAGGAGGTCGCCCGGCTCCACCACGAAGAGGGCCGCACCATGGTCTTCATCACCCACGACCTCGCCGAGGCCCTGCGCCTGGGCGACCGGATCGCGCTGATGCGCGACGGCCGCATCGTGCAGCTCGGCACGCCCGAGGAGATCGTCGGCTCGCCCGCCGACGAATACGTACGGGACTTCGTCCGCGACGTCCCCCGCGAACAGGTGCTCACCGTCCGCACCGCGATGCGCCCCGCCACCGCGGGCGAGGCCGACCAGGGACCCGCACTGGGCCCCGCCACCACCGTGGTCGAGGCCATCCAGGCCGTCGCCCGCAGCGGCGGCCCGGTCCGCGTGATCGACCACGGCCGCTGCCTGGGCGTCGTGGACGACGCGGGGCTGCTCGCCGTCGTCGCCGGGCTCCCGGCCGCCACCGGACGGGGGGTGGCGGCATGACCCGCCCCGCCCGCCCCGCGCCCACCGTCCCCGATGCCCGGAGGTGGTGCGCATGACCGCGACCCCGACCCACACCCCGACCGACGCCCGCGCCGACGCCCCTTCGGAAGCCCCGCAGTCCGCCGAACGGGCTGCCGGCCCTCGTCACTCGCGTACCGCGTCCGCGCAGCAGGACCGCCCCCGCAGAACCCTGCCCGGCCGCGCCGGGCGTCGCGGAGTCCTCCTCCCGATGGGCGTCGCCGTCGCCCTGCTGATCCCGCTCGCCGTGGCCTTCCCGGGCGCCGGCAGCTGGCCCGCGGCCCTGGCCGTCGACCTGTCCGGCCCGCTCGGACGCGCCGGCGACTGGATCATCGACCACCGCGACAACCACCCGCTGTTCCTCTACTTCTTCGGCCACATCAGCAACGCCGTCGTGGTGTCCGTCCGCGCCGTGTACGTGCTTCTGCTCGCCGCCGGCTGGACCGGGGTCACCGCCCTGGCCGCCCTGGTCGCCTGGCGCCTCGCCGGCATCCGGCTCGCCCTGACCTGCGCCGCCGCCTTCGCCGCCTGCGGACTGCTCGGCATGTGGGTGCCGACCATGCAGACCCTCGCGCTGATGGTCGTCGCCGTCGCCGCCTCCGTCGTACTCGGCGCCCTGCTGGGCCTCGCCGCGGGGCTCTCCCCGCGCGCCGACCGCGCCCTGCGCCCCGTACTCGACACCATGCAGATCCTGCCCGCCTTCGCGTACCTGCTGCCGATGGTGCTGGTCTTCGGCATCGGCGTGCCCGCCGCCGTCCTCGCCACCGTGGTCTACGCCGCCCCGCCCATGGCCCGCCTCACCGCCCTCGGCCTGCGCGAGGCCGACGCGGGGGTCATGGAAGCCGCCGCCTCGCTCGGCGCCACCGGACGCCAGCGACTGCTGACCGCCCGCCTTCCGCTCGCGCGCCGACAGCTCCTGCTCGGCGTCAACCAGGCCATCATGACGGGCCTGTCCATGGCCGTCATCGCCTCCGTGATCGGCGCGGGCGGCCTCGGCGACCGCGTCTACCAGGCCCTCGCCTCCGTGGACGTCGGAGCCGCCCTGGCTGCGGGCATCCCGATCGTGCTGCTCGCCGTGGTGCTGGACCGCACCGCCGACGCCGCGGGCCGCCGGATCGGCGCCACCGTGCCCGTCGGCGAACAGGGCCTGCTGCGGCGGGTGTTCTCGGGCTGGTACGGCCGCCTCCTCACCCTCCTCGCGGCGGTCGCCGCCGCCGTCGCCGGGCGCATCGCCGGCAGCACCCTGTGGCCCGAGTCCTGGACCGTCTCCCTCGCCGCCCCGGTGAACTCGGCCGTCGCCTGGATGACCGACCACCTCTACTCCGGCGTCCCCGTCGTCGGCGGCACCGCCGACTGGGCCGCCCGCTTCACCGGCTGGATCCTCGACCCGCTGCGCAGCGGACTGCAGGCCGCCCCCTGGTGGCTGCTCCTGCTCGTGGCCGCCGCTCTCGCCCTGCTCGCGGGCACTTGGCGCACCGCACTCACCGCGGTCCTTGCTCTGGGCGCCGTCGGAGTGCTCGGCGTGTGGGAAGCCTCCCTGGACACGCTCTCCCAGGTCCTGGCCGCCGTGGCGGTCACACTCGTACTGGGCTTCGCGATCGCCGTGGGAACCGCCCGCAGCGCCCGCGCCGAGCGGCTGCTGCGGCCCGTCCTCGACGTGTGCCAGACCCTGCCGCAGTTCGTCTACCTCATCCCCGTGGTCGCGCTGTTCGGCGTCGGCCGCGCACCGGCCGCCGCGGCCGCCGTCGTGTACGCGCTGCCGGCCGTCGTCCGGATCACCGTCCAGGGCCTGCGCGAGGTGGACCCGACCGTTGTCGAATCCGCCCGCTCGCTCGGCGCGACCCGCTCGCAGCTGCTCCGGCAGGTCCAACTGCCCCTGGCCCGGCCGGCGCTGCTGCTGGCCGTCAACCAGGCCGTGGTCCTGGTCCTCGCCGTCGTCATCATCGGCGGCCTCGTCGGCGCCGGCGCGCTCGGCTACGACGTCGTCCTCGGCCTGGCCCAGGGCGACCTGGCCACCGGCCTGGTGGCCGGCGCCGCGATCGTCTGCCTCGGCCTGCTCCTCGACCGCGTCACCCAGCCCGTGAAGGAGGCCTGACATGCGCGACGCAACCCCCCGGCGCACCCTGCGCGGCCGACGCGGCGCGGCCGTCCTCGCCGCCGCGACCGGACTCGCCGTCCTCACCGGCTGCGGGGCCGCCGACATGACCCGCCAGTCATCCCCGTACGCCGCCGCACAGGGCGCGAAGACCGTCACTCTCTCCGTCCAGTCGTGGGTCGGCGCCCAGGCGAACACCGCCGTCGCCTCCTACCTCCTCGAACACGAGCTGGGCTACCGCGTGGACAACGTCCAGGTCGACGAAGTCCCCGCTTGGGACGCCCTCAGCCAGGGCCGCGTCGACGCGATCCTGGAGGACTGGGGCCACCCCGAGCAGGAGAAGCGGTACGTAGAGGGCAAGAAGACCATCACCCCCGGTGGGGACCTGGGCGTGACGGGCCACATCGGTTGGTTCGTCCCCACGTACTTCGCCGAGGCCCATCCTGACGTCACCGACTGGAAGAACCTCGACAAGTACGCCGACCAGCTGCGCACCCCCGAGAGCCGTGGCAAAGGCCAGCTGATGGACGGCTCCCCGTCCTACGTCACGAACGACAAGGCACTGGTGAAGAACCTGGGCCTGGACTTCGAAGTGGTCTTCGCCGGCTCCGAGGCGGCCCAGATCACCCAGATCAAGCAGTTCGCCAAGGAGCACAAGCCCTTCCTGACGTACTGGTACGAGCCGCAGTGGCTCTTCGAGCGTGTCCCGATGACCGAGGTGAAGCTCCCCGAGTACACCGAGGGCTGCGCGGACGATCCGCAGAAGGTGGCCTGCGCCTACCCGAACACACCGCTGCAGAAGTACCTGAACACGCGCTTCGCGGAGTCGGGCGGAAAGGCGGCCGACTTCCTGAAGAAGTTCCACTGGACCAAGGCGCAGCAGAACGAGGTGTCCCTGATGCTCGCCGAGGAGAAGCTGTCGCCGCAGCAGGCGGCGAAGAAGTGGGTGGAGCGCAACGAGAACGTGTGGAAGCCCTGGGTGGAGTGACCGACCCCGCGCCCTCCCCCCTCCCGTAGGGCGGGGGGAGGGCGGCCGTGTCACGACCACCGTCGGCCGCACGGTGCACCTCGGCTCCGTCCACCGCTGGACCGAGGGCGAGGACCGCGACGCGCTCGCCGCGACGTGGACCGACGAGGAGAGCGTGACGCGGCGGGCCGTGACCACGCGGACGGCCGGACGTACACCATGGACGGTGAGACGCTGCTGAGCGGGTTTCCCCGGCCGGCTACGCGTCCAGGGGCCGGCCGGTGAAGAAGGCGCTCAGGACGGGTGCCAGGGCCTGCGGGGCCGCGGCGTGGTTCTGGCCGGAAAGGGTTTCCCCCGGTATCCGCTTCCGTTGCCCCGCGTCCTCGGTGCGGAACGCGGGATCCGGCTTCGTGCGGCCGGAGGTGAGCCCCCCACCCCCGTGGGGGGACTCCGCTGCGGCCGGTGGCCACGCTATCGCCGGGGAGATCGTCTTCCCCAGGGCGGCGTGCGCCATCAAGGGGACCGCCCGCGCCACGGGGGGACCCTGCGCGCCATGTTGGGGACATCGGACCCCCAACCCCCACGATGACCTGGTAATTCACGCTGGACTATGCTCTGCCGCTGTGGTCTCGCATGCACATCAGGGGACAACCTCCTCCGCCCTCGCCCGTCTGAGCGTCAACGTCGCGCGGCTGGTCGGCATAGGTCCGCACGGATACGCCCACTTGCTGGGCATGGCGCCCCAACACCTCAACGACGACCTGTTCCGCACTCCCTCGGCGACGGCCATTCGGATCGCGGAGCTGACGACGGTACGCGCCCCCTGGACCGACATGTCGGTGCTGCTGGCGCGGGAGTCGGGCATCGGGACCCTCGGGGTCTGGGACTACCTGATCACCTCCGCGCCCACTCCGCTCGAAGGGATCCGGGACGCCGCGGCCTACTTCGCCACCGTCGCCGACCCCCTGACAGACGGCATGCAGATCACCGAGGACGGCGAGCGCGTCACCATCAGCCACGTCAATCAGGCCGACATAGCCCACGAGGCGGCCTGCGGCATCCGCGGCTACGCCCTCGGCCTGTACCGGCGCCGGCTCGGCGAAGCCGCGGGGCGGTGCCTCGTTCCCCTGCACGTCTCCCTCGCCGCCAAAGCGCCGCTGCGGCACGAGGCGCTGGTCGAGCTCTACGGCACCCTGAACATCGAGTTCGAGGCCCCGGCCAGCTCCATCACCTTCCGCGCCGCCGATCTGAACTCCCCGTCGCCGCACGCCCAGCCCGGGCTGTCGGCCGTGCTGCGCCGGCACGCCGAGCAGAGCCTCGTGACCGCGATCCCGCTGCACGACTGGCCGGCCCTGTTCCGTACCGCCCTTGCGTCCGCGCACGACGCGGGCGCGCCGACCCTGTCCTCGGTGGCGCAGCGCATGACCATCAGCGCGCGGACCCTCCAGCGCCGCCTCGAGGAGCACGGGACGACGTGGAGCGAGGAGGTCGAGACCGTACGGCGGGACCACATCACCCGACTGCTCCACGACACCGACCTGAGCGTCGACTCGATCGCCGCCCGGAGCGGTTACGCCGACGCCCGCGCCCTGCGCCGGGCCGTCAAACGCTGGTACGGGACCACGCCCGCGGCCCTGCGCCGCGCGGGGCACGGTGGCGGAGCTCAGGCCGGGGTGTAGCCGCGGGCTCGGACGTGCTCGTGGGCGAGCCGGGTGAACGCGCGTCCGGCGGCGCTCCGGTAGGCGTTCTCGCGTCGCAGGAGGGCGACGGTGCGGGTGGGCAGGGCCGGTTCGAGGGCGACCGGGGCCAGATGGGGGTGGTCCTCCGTGACCGCGTCGGGCAGGACGGTCGCGAGGTCGGTGCGCCGGACGATTTCGGTGAGGGTCTGGACGGAATTGGCCTCCACCGCGATGCGCGGCCGTACCCGGTGCTCGGCCAGGTAGGCGTCGATGTGTCCACGGGTGGCGAAATCGCCGCTGAGTAGTGCCAGTTGGCGGCCCGCCAGACCGTTCACCGGTAGGGGTGGGTGCGGGCCGGCGGCGGGGGTGGCCGGGGCGGCGGTGACGAGGCTGAGGGTCTCGGCGTACAGCGGGGTCGCGGTGATGCCGGGCAGGTGCGGGCCGTCGAAGGCGATCCCCAGGTCGAGCTCGTCGGCGAGCAGGCCTGCTTCGATGCGGTCCTGGGCCATGTCCTTGACGTCCAGGGTGACGCCGGGGTGGCGGGCGTGGAGCTCCGCCGCCAGGGGCCCGACGAGGTAGGCGGTGAACGTCGGCGTCACGGCCAGCCGGAGGTGGCCCCGGGAGAGGTCGGCGACGTCGTGGACGGCGCGTTCCGCGGCGGCGAGGTCGCGCAGGGCCCGGCGGGCATGGTGGACGTAGGTCTCGCCGGCGTCGGTGAGGCGGACGCCGCTGCGGCCGGTGCGGTCCAGGAGCTGGACGCCGATGGTGCTTTCGAGCTGCTTGACCTGCTGGGACAGGGTCGGCTGGGAGATCCGCAGCTCTTCGGCGGCGCGGGTGAAGCTCGCGTGTTCGGCGACGGCGAGCAGGTAGCGCAGGTGACGGAGTTCCAGGGCCATGGGAGGAAGTATAGATGTCATCTATAAGCGGGATGCCCAATACGTCTTGGACGCTATAGGTGCAGGTCGTGCATGGTGGATCTCGTCGGCCCGACGGGTCGGCAGGGATCGAAGGGAGTGACCATGCACGACCTCATCGAGGGCGTCGCCCAGTTCCGGCGGGAGGTCTACCCGGCCAAGGCGGAGCTCTTCGCCCGGCTGGCGACGACCCACCGGCCGCGCACCCTGTTCATCAGCTGCTCCGATGCCCGTGTGGTGCCGGAACTGATCACCCAGAGCGAGCCGGGCGAGCTGTTCGTCATCCGGACCGCGGGCAACCTCGTGCCCGCCCACGCCCCCGGCACGGACGGGGTGGCGGCCAGCATCGAGTACGCCGTGGCCGTCCTGGGTGTGAGCGACATCGTGGTGTGCGGGCACTCCGCCTGCGGCGCGATGACGGCCCTGGCCGAGCGGCACGACCTCAGCGGTGCCCCGGCGGTCGCCGGCTGGCTGCGCCACGCGGACGCCTCGCTCGCCCGTACCGGCGCCGCGCAGGACGCGCGGTGGGTCGATGCCCTGGTACGGGAGAACGTGCTCGCGCAGTTGGCGAACCTGGCCACCCACCCCTCGGTGGCCCGCGCCCTGGCCGCGGGGTCGGTGACCCTGCGCGGCTGGGTCTACGACATCCGGGCGGGCGGCGTCGAGGAACTCGGCTCCTCCGTGCCCGCCTCCCCCGTGGCCTGACCGGCCGCCACGCCTCGGGTCCCCGACCCGCACATCCCCCACCTCATCCGCCGCTCGCCCCACCCCCTTGGGGTGAGCGGCTCACCCGAAAGGAAGCCCTGTCATGGTGCACGCACAGTTCGACAACTCCGCCCGTCAGGCCCTGGCCGTCAAGGCCGTGGACGCCAAGATCCGCGAGGACCTGACCTGGCAGCGGATCGCGGACGCCGCGGGCCTGTCGGTCGCCTTCGTCACCGCGGCCGTGCTCGGCCAGCACCCGCTGCCCCGGGCCTCGGCCGAGGCCGTGGCCGGGCTCCTGGGCCTGGACGCCGACGACGCGGTGCTGCTGCAGACCATCCCGACCCGCGGCTCGGTCCCCGGCGGTGTCCCCACCGACCCGACGATCTACCGCTTCTACGAGATGCTCCAGGTCTACGGCACCACGCTGAAGGCCCTGGTCCACGAGCAGCTCGGCGACGGGATCGTCTCCGCGATCAACTTCAAACTCGACGTGAAGAAGGTCGCCGACCCCGACGGCGGTGAGCGCGCGGTCATCACCCTGGACGGCAAGTACCTGCCGACGAAGCCCTTCTGATCCGCCCTCGTCCGCCGTCGTCCGCCCTCGTCCGCCGTCGTCCGCCAAGGTCAGCGGTGGAGCCGTCGGCTCCAGTCCTCGGGGAGCCGGTCGGACGGGCCCGGGGCCGGCTGGTCGGACGGATGGCCGGACGGCGGGGTCAGCTCGGGGCCCGACTCGTACAGCTCGTTCGTCGCGTAGTCCCAGAACCAGTCCTCACCCGGTTCGTAGCTCTGCACCAGGGGATGTCCGGTGGACTTCCAGTGGGCGGTGGCGTGTTGGGCCGGCGAGGAGTCGCAGCAGCCGATGTGTCCGCACTGGGCGCAGCGCCGCAGGTGGAACCACCAGCCGCCCAGGGCGTCGCATTCGACGCAGCCGCTGCCGCTGGGCGGAACGCTCGGGTCGACTCCGTCGATGGCGGTCATGCGGGCTCCTCGGAGGGCTCGGGATCGGATGCGGGATCGGATGCGGGATCGGACTCGGATTCCGGTGCGGTCAGCGGCAGCAGCACCTGGAAGCGGGTGTCGCCCGGGACGGACTCGACCTGGAGGCTTCCGTGGTGCTTGTTGACCACGATCCGCCAGGAGATGTCCAGGCCGAGACCGGTGCCCTCGCCGACCGGTTTGGTGGTGAAGAAGGGGTCGAAGATGCGGCTGCGGATCTCGGACGGAATGCCGGGACCCGTGTCGCGGAACTCCACGAGCAGCCGGTCGCCCTCCCGTGCCGTGCGGACCGTCAGGGTGCCCTCGCGACCCGTGCTCCCGATGGCGAAGACGGCGTTGTCGATGAGGTTGGTCCACACCTGGTTGAGTTCCGCGGGGTAGGCCGGTACGTCCGGCACGGAGCGGTCGTACTCCCTGACCACCCGGATCCGGGGGCCGATCTTGCCGGAGAGCATCAGCAGGGTGCTGTCGAGGAGTTCGTGGACGTCGACGACCCGGTGTGGGGCGCGGTCGAGCTGCGAGTACTGCTTGGCGGCGTCCACGAGGTGGGAGATGCGGGTGGTGGAGTCGTCGATCTCGTCCATCAACAGCTCGGTCTCCACCGTGTAGTTGAGCCAGCCGATGGCCGCCGGCAGGAGGTCTTCGGCGACGCTCGCCGCGACCTGCTCCAGCCAGTCCGTGTCCAGGCCGGCCTGGACGAAGACCGGTGCGATGCGCCAGCCCTCGGGAACTCCGTGGTCCTCCAGCCAGTCGGCGAGTTCGTCCTCCCTGTCGGAGGCCTCCAGAGGGCTCAGCGCCGGTGCTTTCGCCACCCGTTCGACGGTGCGTTCCTGGATCTCGATGAGCTCGGCGATGGCCTCTCGGGGGTAGTTGCCCTGGGAGATGTGGGCCAGCTTGTGCCGCATCTTGCCGACGCGTTCGCGCAGGGTGGCGGTGGCCCGGACGGCTGCCGCGGCCGGGTTGTTGAGCTCGTGGGTGAGCCCCGCGGACAACGACCCGAGGGCGAGGAGCCGTTCGCGCTGGCCGATGGCCTGCTGGGTGCTCCGGGAGCCGAAGAACAACCCTTCCAGCAGGTGCGCGGCCATCGGGAACCATTCCCGCATGACGTCCGAGAAGGACTGCGCGGGCAGGACGAAGAACCGCGTCGGCTCGGTCACCCGCATCGAGTTGTTGTACGTCTGCGGGACGCGGTCGCCCAAGTAGGCCTGCATGGCGCCCGCGTACACCCCGCGCTGGGAGGTCCGGCCGACCTCCACCTCGTCGCCGCCGACCCGGCGGGACAGCACCACGGTGCCCTCGATCATCACGTAGAAGCAGGTCGCGGGGTCGCCCTCGGTGTACACGGGGCCGGTCTCGAACCGCTCCACGACCCCCTCGGCGCACAGCCGCCCGAGCTGCTCGGGGGTGAGCTTCTCGAACAGGAAGAGCGCGCCGATCTCCTGCGGGGAGCACGGCATCGTCTGCCCGCTCACGATTCCTCCAGGTACCGGTGGACGAGCATCACGGCCATGGCTCCCTCTCCGACGGCGGACGCGACCCGCTTCGCCGACCGGGCGCGCGCGTCGCCCGCCACGAACACACCGGGCACGCTGGTCTCCAGGTGGTAGGGCGGCCGGTCCAGCTCCCACTCGGCCGGGGGCCGCCCGTCCGGGGTGAGGTCCGGCCCGGCCAGGATGAAGCCGTGGTCGTCGCGCAGCACCGTACCGTCCAGCCAGTCGGTGAGCGGGGCCGCACCGATGAAGACGAACATCCACTGGGCGTCGACGAGTTCGGTCGCGCTGGTGTCCACGTCGCGCAGCGTGAGCTGCTCGAGGTGGCCTTCGCCGTGCGCCGACTCGACGGTGGTGCGGGTGCGCACCGTGATGTTCGGCATCTCCTCGATCTGCTGGATCAGGTAGTACGACATGGACGCGGCCAGGGACGCGCCGCGCACCAGGAGCGTCACCGACTTCGCACCGCGGGCGAGGTACATGGCCGCCTGTCCGGCGGAGTTGGCGCCGCCGACGACGTACACGTCCTGCTCCAGGCAGGAGGAGGCCTCGGTGAGCGAGGAGCCGTAGTACACGCCGCGGCCGGTGAGGCCGTCGCAGCCCGGCGCCCCGAGCTGCCGGTAGGAGACTCCGGTGGCCAGGATGATGCTCTGCGCACCGATCGCCGAGCCGTCGGAGAAGCGGACGACGCGGGCCGCGCCGTTGACCTCCAGTCCGGTGACCTCGCGTGCGGTGAGGATCTCGGCGCCGAACCGGCCGGCCTGGCGGCGGGCGCGTTCCGTGAGCTGGGCGCCCGACACTCCGTCCGGGAAGCCGAGGTAGTTCTCGATGCGGGAGCTCTGCCCGGCCTGTCCGCCGGTCGCCGACCGCTCGACCAGTACGGTGCGCAGCCCCTCTGAGGCCCCGTACAGCGCGGAGCCGAGCCCGGCCGGGCCTCCGCCGATCACGACGAGGTCGTAGAAGTCGGCGGTCGGCGTGGTCGCGAGCCCCACGTGGGCGGCCAGGTCGGGTGCCGCCGGTTCGATCAGCACGGTGCCCCCGGGGGTGATCACCACGGGCAGTCGCTGTCCGTCGGCGCCGGCCGCCCGCAGCAGTCGCTGTCCCTCCGGCTCCTCGCTGGAGTACCAGCGGTACGGCACCTGGTTGCGGGCCAGGAACTCCCGCACGGCCGAGGAGGGGGCCGACCAGCGGTGTCCGACCACTTTGGTGGCGGGCACGGGCCGGTGGTCGCCGGTGCGCCAGGCGGTGAGGAGGTCGTCGACGACCGGGTAGAGCTTCTCCTCGGGCGGGTCCCACGGTTTGAGGAGGTAGTGGTCGAGGTCGACGATGTTGATCGCGTCGATCGCCGCGTTGGTGTCGGCGTAGGCGGTCAGCAGGACGCGGCGCGCGCCCGGGTACACGGTGAGGGCCTCTTCGAGGAACGCGATGCCGTTCATCTGCGGCATGCGGTAGTCGGCGAGGATCACGGCCACCAGGTCGCCGCGGAGCTTCAGCTCGCGCAGCGCCTCCAGCGCGGACTCGCCGGACTCGGCGCGCACGATCCGGTACCCGGAACCGTAGCGTCGCCGCAGGTCGCGGGCGATGGCCCGGGACACTCCCGGATCGTCGTCCACGGTCAGGATCACGGTCCGTGCCGTGTCGGCGGCCTCTGTCATGGCTCTCCCACCCCGAGCGGCCTGGACTGGCGGCGTCGCGGCGAGCCGCCCGCACCCGGTTCCCGTCCATCCTAGGGTCGATCGTCCGGGTCCGCGCGGACGGGCGGAGGCGGCCCGGGGCGGGCGGGCCCTGCGGGCGGGCGCCCTCACCGGCGGAAATTCCGTACCGCGGCGGCGGGAAGTGGATCAGACTCGCCCCATGGCTGACATGGTGGCGTTCGGGGATGCGGTGACCGCGTGGGCGGCCGGTGACGCCGGTGGTCTCGGTGACGTGGGGGACGCAGGGGAAGCGGCCGACGCGGCGCGCGAGCTTGCCGCGCGGCTGCCCGTACGGACCGTCGTGCTGCTCGAAGGGGCGAGCGACGCCGAAGCGGTCGACGCGCTGGCCGCGCGACGAGGCCGGAACCTGGCCGCCGAAGGGGTCTGCGTCCTGCCGATGGGCGGCGCAATGAGCGTTGCGCGCTTCGCCCGGTTCCTCGGACCGCAGGGTCTGGGCCTGCGCCTCACCGGCCTGTGCGACGAGGCGGAGCGCGGCTTCTACGAGCGCGGCTGGGAGCGGGCCGGTGCCGAGCCGCAGGGGTTCTTCGTCTGCGCGGCGGATCTGGAGGACGAGCTCATCCGCGCACTGGGCGTGCCGCGGGTGGAGGAGCTCGTCCGGGAGGAGGGGGACCACCGCGCGCTGCAGACCTTCCTGCGCCAGCCCGCGCAGCGGGGCCGCCCGGCGCAGCAGCAGGTGCGGCGCTTCCTCGGCACGAAGAAGGGGCGCAAGATCCGCTACGGCCGCGTCCTCGTCGAGGCCCTCGACGAGGACCGCGTACCGGCGCCCCTCGAAGGCCTGCTCGCGAGCCTGTGACCCGGCACCGCCCGCACGCGGGGTCAGCCCAGCTGCTCCAGGAAGAAGGCGGCCGCGTCCTCGCCGGCCCGGACCCGGGCGGTCGGGTCGGCGGGCTCCGGGGCGAAGAAGTCGTCGTGCCGGACGGCGGGGCCGATCGAGCGGCCGGTCGCGGTGGGGATGTGGTCCAGGTAGGGCCTCGTGTCGATGTCGTACGGGGCGATCGTGTCCGCTCCGCCCCAGCGGATGGCGACCGGTAGCCGTACGGCCTCCAGGCTCTCCCGGGTCACGAGCCCGCCGACTCCCGGCGCCACCAGGAAGACCGCCCGCACCCGGGGATCGGAGAGGTCGCCCCCGGCGGGGTCCAGCGTGCGCTCCGGATCCTCGTCATGCGCGTACTTCGCACGCAGCGCCTCCAGTACGCCCGGGAACTCGGGAATCTCCGGCAGGGGCGCCGCGCCCGTGAACACGGCCCGCAGGATCCCCGGATCGACGCGTGCTCCGGCCAGCGCCGCGGCCGTGTAGCCGCCGATGGAGAAGCCCGCCACGCCGACCGGGCCGAGGGGCTGTTCCTTGGCGAGCACGTCGAGGGCGAAGGAGATGTCCCGGGGGCGTTCCCAGACGTGCAGGAAGCCCTCCGGCTCGTAGCCGTCGACGAAGTTGTTGCCGTGGTGGTCGAGGGCCACCACACGGAAGCCCGCGGCGTGCAGCGGGTGAACCAGCCACTCCATCTCGCTGCCCGAGCCTCCCGTTCCGTGCGTGACGATGACGAGCGGGGTGGGAGCGTCCCGATCCGTACGGCTCGGCTCCCACACGTACAGGCGGACCGGCCGGTGACGGGAGGCATCGCTCAGGTCCGGGCGGGACTCGTCGTACAGGACACGTATCAGCGGCTCTGGCGCGGAGAGGATCATGGCGGCATCGTAGCGACCGCGTGCCGGGCGGACGCCGCCCAAGTCCCGGCAGCTCAGCGCATCTTGAGCTCGTGTCCGGGGGCGAGGGCGGCGGAGATGCGTTCGGCTATGGTCTGGGCCGAGTTTCCGGCGGGGCTCTTGGGGCCCTGGGTCACGGTGACGGAGATGGCGAGCTTCTCCGCCGGCAAGTAGGCCTGGATGGCCGCGTACCCGGAGAAGGACGGGTTCGTGAGGATCCAGTCGTTGACGACGATCACGCCCAGGCCGAAGTGGTGGGCCGCCGTATTGGTCAGGAGGCAGACGCTGTCCGGGCAAGAGTCCGTCGGGTGCCCGAGGCCGATGGTGCCCGGGTCGAGCTGGGTCTTGAAGGACTTCGCGGACAGCAGCTCGCCGGTCCCGATGCCGCGCGCGGACCGGTCCAGGTCGCAGATGTTCTGGACGAGGACCGCACCGGGCGTGGTGGTCCACGACGGGTTCCAGAAGGTGGACTCCTCGTAGGTGCCGCGCTCGGAGGTGAAGGCGTGCAGGACCGGTTCCGGGATCTGCGGGGTGTCCTGGTTGGTGGTCCCGCTCAGCCCGAGCGGTCCGTACACGCGCTCCTTCAGCAGCCGGTCCAGCGGGACGCCGCTGATCTTCTCCAGCGCCTCACCGAGCAGGTTGAAGTTGGCGTGCGAGTAGCTCCAGTTGGTGCCCGGCTCGTAGAGGAGCGGCTTGTCCGTCGCGATGCCGATGACCTCGGCCGACGTCCACGCGCGGAACGGCTTGGCCTCCAACTCGGCGAGGAACGCCGGGTCGGTGACGTAGTCGTGCAGGCCGGACGTGGAACTGCCCAGCATGCGCAGGGTGATCTCGGAACCGTGCGGCACGTCCGGCAGCCAGCGGGACACGGGGTCGTCGAGCGAGGCCTTGCCCTCCTCCACCAGTTGGAGCAGTACGGCACCCATGTAGACGATGGCCACGGACCCCGTACGGAATTGCATGGACGCCTCGGCCGGGACGCCCGTCATCGATTCCCCGAGGGCCGTGGTGAGCACCTCGCCGTCTGCGGAGGACACCCGCAGGACCACCGCGTTCAGGCCGAACTCCTTCTGGGCCTGCTGAGCGATGGTGAGGACCTCGAGCGCGTCGCCCTGGGCGGGGCCGGGAGAGGTCACGCATGCCCCGGGGGCCACGACGGCCGGCTCCAGGCCCGCGGCCGTCCCCGCCGGTAGGGCCGCGCCCATCAGACCGGCGATGCACAGCAAGACCGTACGAGTACGCCTCACGCACCCAGTATGGGCGGGCCCGGCACGGGGCGCATGTGGTGTCCCCGCGGCTCCCTCTTGTGGTGTCCCCGCGTGCTCCCTCTGACGGGAATCCGAGACGACCTGGCGGGAATTCGGGACGACACCGGGCGAACCGGACAGGTCTTCCGCCGAATCCCGATCTGACGCTCATTCAAATGCCGAGAACTGCCCCGCGGGGACTTCCAGAGCCATGTGATGTGTGCCATGTTACATCGCACACTGCATAGCCGTGTACACGACAGAGTTGAAATCCCCACCAACTCCCGTCGACGTCACGGTCCGCACCCCTCGTCCGCCGCGTTGCCAGCGCGGCCGCAGACCGGCTCGGAGGCCCACCCCTCATGCGCAGTTCCCCCACCACGAAGGGCCGTGCCCGGCCCCTGATAGCCGCTCTGGCCTGTTGTCTGGGCCTGACGATGCTCGCCCCCGCCGGCCAGGCCTTCGCGCGCGAACCGAAGCCCGCCACGCCCGCTCCGGCCCTGAAGTCCGGCGCGGCCCCGCAGCCCTCGACCCCGGCCGCCGCGGCCGCCTCACTCAGGGCCGAGCACGCCGCACGCCCGGACGCGAACCTGTCCGAGCGCGCCCCGCTCCGCGCCACCAAGGAAGCGGCTCGCACCGAACAGCAGTCCTCCAAGGCGAAGTTGGCGCCCGGCGCCGCCGCCGCGGCCGAGGCCCTCGCCGCGGCCTGCAACGTCGCGGACTTCACCTCGAAGACCGGGGCCGCGCTGGTCCAGCAGATCAAGGCCTCCGAGATGGACTGCGTGAACTCGCTGTTCCTGCTCAAGGGCAACGACGCGAAGGCCGCCTTCCGCGAGGCGCAGATGGTCTCGGTGGCCGACGCCCTGCGCACCGCCTCCGCGAGCTACCCCGGTGACAACAGCACCAAGACCGGGCAGCTCGTGCTCTTCCTGCGCGCCGGTTACTACGTGCAGTGGTACAACGAGTCCACCGTCGGCACCTACGGGCCGGCCCTGAAGAGCTCGATCCGGGGCGCCCTGGACACGTTCTTCGCCGCTCCGCGCGCGGCCGACGTGACCGAAGCCAACGGCGCGACCCTGGCCGAGTCGGTCATCCTGATCGACAGCGCCCAGGAGAACGCCCGCTACCTCGGCGTGGCCAAGCGGCTGCTGACCGGATACAACTCCTCGTACAACAGCTCCTACTCGATGGTCGCGGCGGTCAACAACGCCTACACCGTGCTGTTCCGCGGCCACCAGACCGCCGAGTTCCTGCCCGCCGTACAGGCCGACCCCAGCATCCTCACGGTGCTGCGCGACTTCGCCGTGACCCACGACGCCCTCCTGGGCACGGACAAGAGCTACCTGACGGCCAACGCCGGCCGGGAGCTGGGCCGTTTCCTCCAGCACTCGGCGCTCCAGTCGACCGTGCGGCCGCTCGTCAAGCAGCTGCTGGACCGCACCTCGATCACCGGACGGACCGCCTCCCTCTGGGTGCCGCTCGCCGAGATGACCTCCGAGTACGACGCGGCCACCTGCTCCTCCTACGGGACCTGTGACCTGTCGGCCCGGGTACGTGCCGCCGTCCTGACGGTCAACCACACCTGCAGCCCGAGCCTGCGGATCGTCGCGCAGCAGATGACCGCCGCCGAGCTCGGCGCGAGCTGCACCAGCCTGGCCAACCAGGACGCCTTCTTCCACAACGTGGCCAAGGACGGCGGCCCGGTCGCCAACGACAAGAACACCGCGCTCGAGGTGGTGGCCTTCGACTCCAGCGCCGACTACCAGACCTACGCCGGTGTCATCTTCGGGATCAGCACCAACAACGGCGGCATGTACCTGGAGGGTGACCCCTCGGCCACCGGGAACCAGCCGCGTTTCATCGCCTACGAGGCGGAGTGGGTCCGGCCGGAGTTCCAGATCTGGAACCTCAACCACGAGTACACCCACTACCTCGACGGCCGTTTCGACATGTACGGCGACTTCGACGCCGGCATGACCACCCCGACCGTGATGTGGGTCGAGGGCTTCGCCGAGTACATCTCCTACTCGTACCGGGGCGTCACCTACGACCGCGCCGTCACCGAGGCCGGCAAGAACACCTACAAGCTCAGCACGCTGTTCGACACCACCTACGACAACTCCGATTCCACCCGCGTCTACCAGTGGGGCTACCTGGCGGTGCGCTACCTGATCCAGTCGCACCCGCAGGACGTGGCCACGCTCCTCGGCCACTACCGCGCCGGCAACTGGGCGGCCGCCCGCACCCTGCTCACCTCCACCATCGGCACCCGCTACGACGCGGACTTCGCCGCCTGGCTGGTCCGGTGCGCGGCCGGAGACTGCGGCGGCGGCACCACCCCGCCGGTCAACCAGGCCCCGGTGGCCGGGTTCACCGCCGCGGTGAACGCCCTCGCGGTCAACTTCACCGACACCTCGACCGACGCGGACGGCACCATCGCCTCCCGCGCCTGGAACTTCGGTGACGGCGGCGCCGGTTCCACCGCCGCCAACCCCGCCAAGACCTACACCGCGGCCGGCACCTACACCGTGACCCTCACCGTCACCGACGACAAGGGCGCCACCGCCACCACCAGCAAGGCCGTCGCCGTGGGCGCCGCCGGGCCCGCCGAGTGCACCGACGCGGACGTCCGGGTGCTGGGCGACAACTGCCTGCGCTCGAACGTCTCGGCCGCTGTGGGCGACTACCGCTACTTCTACCTGAACGTCCCGGCCGGCACGACCTCGCTCAAGATCTCCGTCTCGGGCGGGACCGGCAACGCCAACCTCTACTACAGCCCGACCACCTGGGCCACCACGACCAACTACACCGCCCGCTCCGTCAAGACCGGCAACGCCGAGACCCTCACCATCGACAACCCCCCGGCCGGCTACGTCTACATCAGCCTCCACGCCGCCAAGGCCTTCGCCGGAGCCACGGTCTCCGCCCGGCTCCTGCCGCCGCCGGTCGAGTGCGTCGCCGCCGACACCCGGGTGCTGGGCGAGAACTGCCTGCGCTCCGCCGTGTCCGCCGCCGCGGGCGACTACCGCCACTTCTACGTGGACGTCCCGGCCGGCACGACCTCGCTCAAGATCTCCGTCTCGGGCGGCACCGGCAACGCCGACCTCTACTACAGCCCCGACTCCTGGGCCACCACCAGCAACTACACGGCCCGCTCCGTCAAGGCCGCCAACACCGAAACCCTCACCATCAAGAACCCCCCGGCCGGCTACGTCTACATCAGCCTCCACGCCGCCAAGGCCTTCGCCGGAGCCACCGTCACCAGCCGCTTCTGATCCCGAGCCCGAACGGCACGGCACACGGAGCCGGCCCCCACCCCTTGTCGAAGGGC